>NZ_QGQU01000001.1:0-143763 GCF_003173795.1 Pseudoalteromonas sp. meg-B1
GTGAAACGAAACAGCGCCGATGATAGTGTAGCATTTGTTATGTGAAAGTAGGACATTACCAGGCTCCAAATAAGAGAAAGCCCGATTCGAAAGAGTCGGGCTTTTTTACGTCTGCAGGAAAGTGAAAGTATTAGCCGTCAGTCGTCAGCTATCAGCTGCACAGCGTTAACCTGACCATCGTAGCGTGGTTGAGTATCACGAAACCCATGGGCAAAATAGCGCACCGACTCTAAATACAAGAAAGCCCGACTCGAAAGAGCCGGGCTTTTTTACGTCTGTAGAAAAGTGAAAAACAAATGTAAAAGGTTAAAGGTATTAGGCTAAAGGAAGATAATTGATCAGAGCCGATTCCAGGACATACTACTGTGCTGTCGCTTCGAAGTAGCACACCGACTCCAAATGTAAGAGAAGTGCAAAGCATCCGGCTTTAGGTAAAATAAGCCCTGCTTTACGCTGACCTCCTATTAACTTCTCTTGTATGGTTATCCTCGTTATATAAAATTAATAGCTCCTTAAATAAAGCCTTATAGATTACATAACTATGTTTTACTTGAAAAAGAATTTATAAAGCCCAAAATGAAATTAAGTATTCTTATTAAATTGAGCTGTTTATGTCATTACTACTAACGCCACCTAAGTGCGAGCAATTGACCTATTTGTCAAAACAAATAAAAGGGTATGAAGAACAAGCAGTCCATGCTACCTGCGCAGACCTTTACACGCTGATGCAGCGTGCCGCGGAGGCTGTTTTTTGCTGTTGGAAAACCTTTAATGCAAAACAAACGTTAGTTATTACAGGTAATGGAAATAATGCTGGAGATGGTTATGAGGTAGCTCGGTTAATCAAACAAGCAGATCGGCATGTAGTTGTTTGCGCGATTAATCCGAATAAAGCCTTATCCGGAGATGCAGCAAAAGCACAAAAGCAATGGATTGATGCCGGTGGTGAAATTTGTAACTTTAGCGCTGATGCACTCGATGAGTGTGATGTGATAATTGATGCATTACTCGGCACTGGTCTTGAGAATACGGTACGCGATAATGTTGCTACTATTATTAAAGCGGTAAATGAAAGCACTAAACCTATACTGAGTATTGATGTGCCGTCAGGTATTAATGCAGATACAGGCTGTCCTCAAGGAACAGCCATTATGGCCACCAAAACAATGACATTAGTTGGGATAAAGCAAGGACTCACCACGGCTAAAGGAAAGCAGCATGCCGGGCAGTTGTATTTCGATGAGTTAGGTATTGGCGAGCAATTTATGAAATTAGCCACCCCTTCTGCTCAGATTATCAATATAGACAGCTTTAAACCTTTGCCTGAGCGCTCAGTGAGTAGCCATAAAGGTAGTCATGGAAAATTATTATGTATAGGAGGAAACCACGGCTCTGCAGGAGCTATTAGATTAAGTGCTGAAAGTGGATTAAGGTCTGGTGCTGGAATGGTAAAAGTGTATACCCATGAACATGCCGTTTTACCTGTGAGCATCGGGCGACCAGAGCTTATGGTAACTAGTGAACACTTGGATGATGCCCTAGCATGGTCAACGTGTGTAGTTATCGGTCCAGGTTTAGGCCAAGATGAATGGGCCCAAAAAACCTTTGATCAGGCAATCCGTTATTGCCAGCAAAACAATATCCCTACTGTTATTGATGCAGACGCCTTAAACTTATTAGCTAAGCAATCATCTTCTCATAAATTAAATAATACCGTGCTAACGCCTCATCCTGCAGAGGCTGCACGGTTATTAAACTTAACTACCTCTGAGGTTGAGTCTGATCGTTTTTATTATGCTCGACAATGTGCGATCAACTTCGCAGCGACCTCTATTTTAAAGGGCGCAGGTACGCTAATCGATAATACCGAGCATACTTGGATATGTGAAAATGGTAACCCTGGTTTGGCTGTAGGAGGAAGTGGTGATGTGCTTAGTGGTATAATAGGGGCGTTAATGGCTCAAGGATTAAATACCAGTGAGGCAGCATGCTATGGCGTTGTGTTACATGCAAAGGCGGGTGATAGAGCCTGTGAACAATCAGGGCAAAGAGGAATGTTAGCCAGTGACTTATTTGCGCATGTAAGAGCACTGATCAATCATAAATAGTAAAAGCAGCAGTGACTGGCTGTGCTAGCTAATGTCTTCGCTGCTTGTTTTGGCTACTATCTGTGAAGCTCACCAGCTCTTTCAGGCTGATAAGTAACTTCTTTGATGGTTACTGTTACTAATCCACCGCCAGGCTTTGGCCATTCAATTTGATCTCCTTGTGAAAGGCCAAGTAATGCACTACCTATAGGAGCTAAGATTGATATTTTGTCGCCAATCGAATCAATATTTTTTGGGTAAACAAGCGTTAAAGTAAACTCTTCGCCTGTAGATTCAACAACAAAGTTCACAGTTGAATTCATGGTTACCACGGTTGAGGGAACTTCGTGCGGCTCAACTATGCTGGCTCGTGCAAGTTCTGCTTCAAGTTCTTTTTCACCCGCAAAGCTGTTTGCAGGCAACGACTCCATCAGTGCATACAACCTATCTGCATCCAGCGATGAAATGATAATTTCAGGTTTTGTATTCAACTTAATATCCTTAATCATGTTAAATAAAATTTACTCTGGTATAGCTTGCAGGAACTCAGTTGCATTGGAATACACTGAGTTAATTTTATTGTTGTTTAGTGAATTTATTTTATCTCTATTGCTAAAAACCCAGCCGAAGCTGGGTTTTTATTTGAGCTAAGTGTTTAGGGGATGATTACATCATGCCGCCCATTCCACCCATGCCGCCCATGCCACCCATATCAGGTGCACCAGCTGCTTCTTCTTTAGGAATTTCAGCAACCATAGCCTCTGTAGTGATCATTAGACCAGCAATCGATCCTGCAAATTGTAATGCAGAGCGCGTTACTTTCGTTGGATCTAGGATACCCATTTCAATCATGTCGCTGTATTCGCCAGTGGCTGCATTGTAACCGTAGTTACCTTCTCCGCCTTTAACTGCGTTAATAACAACTGATGCTTCATCGCCTGCGTTTGTAACGATTTGACGAAGTGGTGCTTCCATCGCACGAAGTGCCACTTTAATACCGTGGTTTTGGTCTTCATTGTCGCCAAGTAACTCAACTAGCTTGCTAGCAGCACGTACTAATGCAACACCACCACCTGGTACTACACCTTCTTCAACCGCTGCGCGAGTTGCATGTAATGCATCTTCAACACGGTCTTTTTTCTCTTTCATTTCAATTTCAGTAGCGGCACCTACTTTGATTACAGCAACACCGCCAGCTAACTTAGCCATGCGCTCTTGTAGCTTTTCTTTATCGTAGTCTGAAGTCGCTTCTTCAATTTGTGCTTTGATTTGAGCAACACGACCGTTGATACCGTCTTCTTCACCAGCACCATCAATGATTGTTGTATCATCTTTAGTGATTACTACGCGCTTAGCTGTACCCAAGTCTTCAACTGTTGCTTTTTCAAGTTCAAGGCCGATTTCTTCAGAAATTACAGTACCGCCAGTTAATACCGCGATATCCTGTAGCATTGCTTTACGACGATCGCCAAAGCCAGGTGCTTTAACCGCTGATACTTTTACAATACCACGCATGTTATTCACTACTAGTGTCGCTAACGCTTCACCTTCAAGGTCTTCTGCGATGATTAGTAGAGGCTTGCTTGCTTTTGCAACCGCTTCTAATGTTGGTAATAATTCACGGATGTTAGATATTTTTTTATCTACAAGTAAGATAAATGGGTTATCTAATTCAACTGCGCCTTTTTCAGCGTTGTTGATGAAGTATGGAGATAAGTAACCACGGTCAAACTGCATGCCTTCTACAACATCTAGTTCGTTTTCAAGTGATTGACCTTCTTCAACCGTGATAACACCAGTATTACGGCCTACTTTTTCCATTGCATCAGCAATGATTTCACCAATCTCTTTATCAGAGTTAGCTGAAATAGTACCTACTTGTGCAATTGCTTTAGTATCAGAACATGGAACAGAAAGAGCTTTAAGTTCTGCTGTTGCAGCAATGATTGCTTTATCAATACCGCGCTTAAGATCCATTGGGTTCATACCCGCAGCAACCGCTTTAAGACCTTCGTTAACAATAGATTGAGCAAGCACGGTTGCGGTAGTGGTACCGTCACCAGCAGCATCATTTGCTTTAGACGCTACTTCTTTAACCATTTGTGCGCCCATGTTTTCAAACTTGTCTTCAAGTTCGATTTCTTTAGCTACAGATACACCATCTTTAGTGATTACTGGGGAGCCAAATGATTTGTCTAGTACAACGTTACGACCTTTAGGGCCCAATGTTACTTTTACTGCGTTTGCTAAAATGTTTACGCCAGTTAGCATTTTTGCACGTGCGTCGCCTGCAAACAGTACTTCTTTTGCTGCCATGTTTAATTTCCTCTAAATTCTTAAAATGTGTGTTAAACGAAAAGTAGGTTTAGCCTACAATGCCTAAAATATTATCTTCACGCATGATCAGGTATTCTTGACCTTCGATCTTTTCAGTTTTTTCAACATATGAGCCAAATAACACAGTGTCACCGGCTTTCACTTCTAACGCGCGAACGTCACCATTTTCTAAAACGCGACCATTACCTACGGCAACAACTTCTCCACGAGTTGATTTTTCAGCTGCAGAGCCAGTTAATACAATACCGCCAGCAGACTTGGTTTCTTCTTCTAGACGCTTGATGATTACGCGATCTTGTAAAGGACGAATGTTCATGTTTTTAGTTCTCCTAACAGTTTCTGAACAGTACAGAAAAAAGTGTATCTAATTTGCTTTCATTAATGGGGGTAGAGTGAAAAATTCCAAGAGAAAAAATGATAATTTTTTAATCTTTTCGCTCGTATTCACCATCTATAGTATTGGGACGGTTTTCATCTTGCTCATGATGCATTGATTGATGAGGTTGTGAAAATCCTGAAGTACCTGTTTGATGCATACTAGCGCCCATTCTCACCGTTGCTTGGCTGGCAAGCCCTGCGGCTAATTTATTGCGAATAGCTGGAGTAAGAAGCAGTAAGCCAAATACATCCGTCATAATGCCGGGTGTTAGTAAAAGTACGCCAGCAATAATCACACAAATACCCGTAAACAACTCTTTAGCCGGCATTTGCCCTTGAGCCATTTGCACTTGTACGTTTTGTAGTGCGCCCATTCCTTGCTGTTTCACCATTTTCGCACCCACAATCGCGGTTAGTACCACTAAAGCAATTGTTGCGAAGCCACCTATCACGTCACTAACCTGAATTAGTAAGGCAATTTCAATAATTGGGATGATGATAAACAACAAAAATAAAATTCTAAACATAAGACTCTCTAAAAAAATGACACTTATTAAGGTGCTAGTGAAATATAAGTGAGGGTTGTCGGGTCTATTTTCAAGCTAATAAGAGTAAGTAATAAACTTTAATGTTAGTAAAGTTACAGGTGGCGGGTCTAAATCAATTTACTACAAAGACCCAAAATGTAGACAGAGTTCGTGTCTACACATTATACCCGCTATCAGCTACTATGGGGCTAGACCCCCGTAAACAAGTAAAGGTTCACTATGACAACGCAATTTAAACTTATTTTTACCACTTGCAAAGATAACGATGAAGCCCGTTTATTGGCTATGGCGCTAATAGAAAAGAAACTAGCCGCTTGTGTAAATATTTTACCGGCCATGAGTTCTATTTACATATGGGAAGGTGAAGTAGCTGAAGCAACAGAAGTGAAGCTACTAATTAAAACCAAAGCTGACAAAATGAACGATGTATTTTTAACCTTAAAAGATCTTCATAGCTACGAAGTACCAGAAATACAAGTTGTTGATGTGGCAACGGGTAACTTGGCTTACTTTAATTGGATGGATGAGGTACTTCATTAATGCGCTTTATTTTATTTTTTTTATTAAGTGTTTTAATAGCGCCTGCTTGGGCAACACAAAATACCCTTGAGGATTTTCTAAAACCTACTCAGCATACATTTTTACCAGTCAATGAAGCGTTTGTATTTGATTTTGACCAGCAAGGCAGTACGTTATTTGTTGGTTGGGATATCGCTGATGACTATTATCTATATAAAGACAAAATAGAAATTATTGCCAAAGGTGCCAGCATTGATGTGCCTGAGTTGGGCTCTGGTGAAATAATTGAAGATGAGTTTTTTGGCAAAACTGAGGTGTTTTTTAATTCTATCAGCGTTATTAGCAAGTTGAGTAATATCAGTGAAGATGGCGTTGTTAAGGTGCGTTATCAAGGTTGTGCAAAAGCAGGGCTGTGTTATCCACCTGAAATCATCAGCATTCCATTAAGTGTACTAGCAAGTGAAACTAATACTAATGAAAATACAGCAGCAAGTAGTGCATTTGCGGCACTTAGCCAACCTGTAGAAAAACCTGTTACTACAGCAACACCCGAGAAAGAGCTCACCTTTACAGAGCAGTTAGCCAGCCAAAGCTTAATGGTTAATTTAGCTATATTTTTTGCTGTGGGCGTAGGTTTGGCATTTACACCTTGTGTATTTCCGATGTTTCCTATTTTATCTAGCTTAATTGCGGGTCAAAAGAACCTGTCTACTAAAAAAGCATTTGCCCTATCATTTGTTTATATTCAAGGTATGGCGGTTACCTATGCCGCATTGGGGTTAGTGGTTGCTGCATTAGGCGGCCAAGTACAAGGTTACTTACAGCACCCATATGTATTGATAAGTTTTAGCTTATTGTTTGTGTTGTTGGCTATGTCGATGTTCGGTTGGTACGAAATAAAGTTACCTAGCGGCATGATGAACAAGCTAACCCAAGTGAGTAACAACCAAAAAGGCGGTAACTACATTGGGGTATTCCTGATGGGGGTTTTATCAGGGCTTATTGCATCACCTTGTACCACTGCGCCTTTATCAGCCGCATTATTATTTGTGGCACAAAGCGGCGATTACTTAGTGGGTGGACTAACGCTTTATGTACTTAGCCTAGGAATGGGTTTACCGTTGTTACTCCTTGGTACATCGGGAGGTAAGTTATTACCGAAAGCTGGCGGATGGATGGAACAAGTTAAAACCTTATTTGGTTTTATTATGTTAGTTGTGCCACTTATTTTGTTAGAGCGAATTATCGATATCGAGATAATTTTACTATTAGCAGGTCTATTAGCTATCGCCACAGCGCTTTATTTTCATCATTGGCAAAGCGCCCAAGCACAAGGTAAATTAAAAACCTTATTGTGGGTTATTGCTGTTTTATTAGTGCTTACGGGCTTTAATTTAACCAAAAATTATTTTTGGCCAACACAAAACGTGAGCTTGCAAACAACCACGCAAAGCAATGAGTTTAAGCACGTTGCTAACTTAGCCGAGTTGAAGCAAGCAGTTTCACAAGCAAATAGTGAGGGTCGTATGGTAATGGTGGACTTATACGCTGACTGGTGTGTAGCGTGTAAAGAGTTTGAGCATTACACATTTCCTGACCCGCAAGTGCAAAGTGAGTTTAGTCATTATCAACTGATTCAAATTGACTTAACCCAAAGCGATAATGAAACAATTGAGCTAATGGAAGCATATTCAGTGTTTGGTTTACCGAGTATTTTATTCTTCAATACTCAAGGTGAAGAGTTAAGTACACAACGTGTAACTGGCTTTTTAAATGCAGATGATTTTGCTAAGCACCTAGCTGCAGTGCGTGCCAGCGCTGAATAACCATTCTTTATGGCACAACATGATTGGTAATGTTGTGCCACTATTCTCCCCTTAAGATAGTCCCCGAAATAGAGATTAGACCAGTATTTTGCTGCTATTTACTTCGAAATCACTATAATAGTTGGTTAACGTGAGAAATTGTTGCTATCTTACTTTTTTCTGCTTACTTTTTAGAGAAAAACTAGTTGGTAACCGCTTAACTCATTACTTATAGGATATATCGCGTATTATGGCTGCAAAATTAAAGATTTTAGTTATAAATGGCCCAAATTTAAACATGCTAGGAAAGCGTGAACCTGATAAGTACGGTTCGCATTCTTTAGAGCATATTGTGAGCGAGTTAAACAGCGCTGCTAATAGTTTAGGTGTGGAGTTAACGCATTTTCAAAGTAATAGTGAACAAGCGCTCATTGAACGCATTCATGATGCTTGGCAAGCGGTTGATTACATAATAATTAACCCTGCAGCATTTACGCACACAAGCGTCGCATTACGTGATGCATTGCTAAGCGTTGATATTCCGTTTTTTGAAGTGCACTTAAGTAATGTGCATGCACGTGAAACGTTTCGCCATCATTCTTATTTTTCTGATGTGGCGCAAGGCGTTATTTGTGGATTAGGTGCAATGGGTTATCACGCTGCTTTAAATGCAGCAGTGAGCCGATTGCAAAACTCAAACTAAATTTAAACTAACAAACTAATAGGCGGGCCGTTTATGGATATTCGCAAGATCAAAAAACTAATTGAATTAGTAGAAGAATCAGGTATTGCAGAACTAGAAATCACTGAAGGTGAAGAATCAGTACGTATTAACCGTAATAACATGAGTGCCGGTCCTGCGTATGCGCAATTCGCACCCCAGCAATACGCCCCAGCAGCACCTGCTCCAGCCGCGGCTGCACCATCAGCACCTGCAGCCGTAGAGTCTGAAGCACCTGCAGGCCCTACAGGTCATCAAGTTAAATCACCTATGGTAGGTTCTTTTTATGCAGCAGCTTCTCCAGAAGCACCAGCATATGTTGAAGTGGGCTCTCAGGTTAAAGTTGGCGACACGCTATGTATCGTTGAAGCAATGAAAATGATGAACCAAATTGAGTCAGATAAAGCCGGTACAGTAAAAGCTATCTTAGTAGAAAACGGCGAGCCAGTAGAATTTGATCAACCTTTATTCATCATTGAATAATAGCGCAACGTAAAAGGCCAACTCTCATGTTAGATAAAGTAGTCATTGCAAACCGAGGTGAAATTGCACTTCGTATATTGCGCGCCTGCAAAGAGCTTGGGATCAAAACGGTTGCTGTGCATTCAACGGCGGATCGCGATCTTAAGCACGTATTACTAGCAGATGAAACCATCTGTATTGGTAAACCAGCAGCAACTGAAAGTTACTTAGACATTCCACGCATTATTGCCGCAGCAGAAATTACTGATGCGGTCGCTATCCATCCTGGTTATGGTTTTCTTGCTGAAAATGCAGACTTTGCAGACCAAGTTGAGCAAAGTGGCTTTGTTTTTATCGGTCCTCGTGGCGATACTATTCGTCTAATGGGCGATAAAGTATCGGCAATCGAAGCGATGCGTAAAGCGGGTGTTCCTTGTGTACCTGGCTCTGATGGTCCGGTATCGGATGATAAAGAACGCAACATGCAAATTGCTAAGCGTATTGGTTACCCAGTAATTATTAAAGCAGCTGGCGGCGGCGGTGGCCGCGGTATGCGTGTTGTTCGCAACGAAGCTGAGTTAATCAATTCAATTTCGCTTACGCAACAAGAAGCAAAGCAGTTCTTTGGCAACAGCATGGTTTACATGGAGAAATTCCTTGAAAACCCACGTCACATTGAAGTACAAGTATTGGCCGACGGTCAAGGCAATGCGGTTCACTTAGGTGAGCGTGATTGTTCAATGCAGCGTCGTCACCAAAAAGTAGTTGAAGAAGCACCAGCACCAGGGATTACTGCAGAAGTACGTAAGTTCATTGGTGAGCGTTGTACTCGCGCATGTATTGAAATTGGTTATCGTGGTGCGGGTACGTTTGAGTTTTTATACGAGAACGGTGAATTTTACTTCATTGAAATGAATACCCGTATTCAGGTTGAGCACCCTGTAACTGAAATGGTTACCGGTGTTGATTTAATCAAAGAGCAGTTAAAAATTGCCGCTGGTCAGCCTTTGTCATTCACTCAAGAAGATGTGGTTATTCGTGGTCATGCTATTGAGTGTCGTATTAATGCTGAAGACCCAGAAACCTTTATTCCATCGCCAGGTAAGATCACCCGTTTTCACCCAGCTGGTGGTTTAGGTATTCGTTGGGACAGTCATATTTACGCTGACTACACCGTTCCTCCACATTACGATTCTATGATTGGTAAGCTGATCACTTACGGTGAAAACCGTGATGTCGCTATCGCCCGAGCACGTAATGCGCTTAATGAACTCGTTATCGATGGTATTAAAACCAATACGCCACTGCATAAACGTATTCTTGCAGATGAAAACTTCAAAAATGGTGGTACAAATATCCACTACCTTGAGAAGAAATTAGGACTGTAAAGTCCATGCTAATTAAAAACCGGCTTAAGCCGGTTTTTTTATCTTTAAAAAAGAGGCAGTATCACCTTAAATAAATAATCTGGTATGATTAACAAATATGCGCTTTTCGTAAATTTTGAGGTAATCATGTCGTGTAGTTTTAATTTTCATTTAGTCGATGAAAATGCCACTGTTGCTATGGGTAATAAATTAGCTGCCATAATAGAGCAGGGCGCAGTTATTTATTTGCATGGTGACTTAGGGGCCGGTAAAACGACATTTACTCGCGGTATAGTGCAAGGTTTTGGTCATACAGGTAAGGTTAAAAGTCCCACCTATACACTTGTTGAACCCTACGAGCTTGTACGTGGCAATGTTTATCATTTTGACTTATATCGATTAGGTGACCCAGAAGAGCTTGAATTTATGGGGATTCGCGATTATTTTTCAGAAACGGCAACTTGTATAGTTGAGTGGCCGGAAAAAGGCGGAGAATTTATTCCTGTTCCCGATCTAAATGCTACGCTAAGTTATGTAGGTGATGAGCGTAAAATTGTTATTAACAGTGCGAGTGAGCGTGGTGTAGCAATTGTCAAAAAACTAAATAATAGATAATAAAATAGTTAAGGCAGTGATTATCAAAATGAGTCGTGGTTTAGTTAAACTTTTTATTTACCTCATGGTTTTTACAGTGAGCTTGCCATTGTGGGCGCAAAACACTATTAATAGTGTGCGTGTCTGGCCATCACCTGATAGCACTCGGGTGGTGTTTGATCTCGATGATAAACCCGACTTCAGTTACTTTATGCTAAAAAACCCAAGTCGTTTAGTGGTTGATTTAGAAAACACTGATGAATTAAAAACATTGCCAGGTGTGCCACCAAAACACCAAATTGTTAGCAAGTTACGTTATTCAAAACCTAAAAATAAACGCAGCGTGCGTTTAGTGTTTGAATTAAATGGGCCAGTTAAACCGGTTATATTTGCACTTGCCCCCACAGGCCCTTATAAAAACAGGTTGGTGGTCGACTTATACGACAAAAGTCAATCAAAAGGGGCGGTTAGTCCGGCACAAACAGCAGCTAAAAAACGCCAGTTAAGCCAAGAACGCGACATTGTAATTGCCATTGATGCAGGTCATGGTGGTGAAGACCCAGGCTCCATTGGCCCATCAGGTACTTACGAAAAAGACATCACTTTGCAAATTGCCAAGCGTTTAGAGCGCATGATTGATGCTGAGCGCGGTATGATTTCGCGTATGGTTCGCAGTGGTGATTACTTTGTTAAACTTAATACACGAACTAATCGCGCTCGCCAGAAAAAAGCCGATTTTTTTGTCTCTATTCATGCAGATGCGTTTACCAGTCCGGGACCCAATGGTGCTTCTGTATGGGTGTTGTCGCTGCGACGCGCCAACTCAGAAATAGGTAAATGGATTGAGGATAAAGAAAAACACTCAGAGTTACTTGGCGGTGCTGCCGATGTAATTAAAGATGCTGCAAATGAAAAGTACTTAGCACAAGCCTTGCTTGATATGTCGATGGATCATTCCATGAAAACAGGGCTAAGTGTTGCAGATGAAGTGATAAAAGAATTAAAAAAAGTAGCAAAAATGCACAAAAAGGCACCGCAACATGCCAGCCTTGCAGTATTGAAGTCGCCAGATATTCCGTCTATTTTGGTTGAAACTGGGTTTATCTCTAATCCCCGTGAAGAACGACTACTAAAAAGCGCCAATCACCAAGAGCGTTTGGCGAAAGCGATGTTTACCTCAATTAAAAATTACTATTTACGCAACCCGCCTGACGACTCACTGTTTGCGTCATTAAAGTCTCAATACCCAACAAAGCACAAGGTACGTCCGGGGGAGTCACTGAGTATGTTGGCTGGTCGATATGGCGTTAGTATCAGTAAAATAAAACAGGTTAATAAGCTCAGTTCAAATACGCTATTTATTGGCCAGGAACTTGATATTCCTCAGAGTTAATTTTAAAAGCGCACAACATTTAAGGTTTTTATGAGTATTGAAATATTACCTGCGCGCTTGGCAAACCAAATTGCGGCGGGTGAAGTTGTTGAGCGTCCCGCGTCGGTGGTTAAAGAGTTAGTAGAAAATAGCCTAGATGCAGGTGCGACACGTATTCAAATAGATATTGAACGCGGTGGTCATAAGCTGATTCGAATTCGTGATAATGGTTCAGGCATTGCAAAAGAGGAGCTCACATTAGCGCTTTCTCGCCATGCTACCAGTAAACTAAAGTCGCTCGATGACTTAGAAAATATTTGCTCTTTAGGCTTTAGAGGCGAAGCTCTCGCGTCTATTAGCTCGGTATCTCGCTTAACCTTAAGTTCTAAGCCCGAACAGCAAGAGGCCGCTTGGCAAGCCTTTGCGCAAGGCAGAGATATGGCCGTAGAGGTAAAGCCTGTGGCACATCCCAGCGGTACCACAATTGAAGTAAAAGATTTATTTTTTAATACCCCAGCACGGCGCAAGTTTTTGCGTACCGAAAAAACTGAGTTTAGCCATATCGATGAGCTTATAAAGCGGATTGCACTGAGTCGCTTTGACGTATCAATTACGTTAACCCATAACGAAAAAGTGGTGCGTCAGTATCGCGCTAAAACCGAACCCGCTCAAGCGATTACACGAGTTGCCCAAGTGGCGGGTAAAGCGTTTGCTGAGCAGGGACTGCATATTCAATCAGGTGAAGCAGGGCTGCAACTACATGGCTGGGTGCTGCCGGTTGGCTCGGCTAATACTACACAGTACACCTATGTAAATAATCGGATGATGCGCGATAAACTTATTTTGCACGCTATTCGCCAAGCATTTGAAGAAGTCAGCGGTGAGCAAGAGTTACCCGGGTTTGTGATTTATATTGATATAGATCCACGTCAAGTAGATGTGAACGTACATCCTGCTAAACATGAGGTGCGCTTTCATCAAGGGCGCTTAGTACATGACTTTATTTTGCAAGCGATAAAACAAGTTGTTGTGCCCCTGCAAGCTGAGTTTTCAAGCTCCAGTGAAGCTAATGATAATAGCCCACCTGTGGCTGCATTTAATGCACACACTACTACCAGTAGTGAACCGTTTGATTACCCTAAGTCGTCATTACAGCCTAGTCGGTCATCTTCAGCGCATAGCACAACTTATAGTGGTGCAACTCAAGGTGCAGGTAATCAACAACGTGCTGAAAGTCGAAATTACCATGACGTAAATGCGTTTTATCAAGGTGTGAGTGAGCAGCAAGCACATCACTTTGATAATCCAGCACCATTTGTGCAATCAGATGAGACTCAAGTATCAGATACAGCGCTTCGTACTGTCGATATAATAACCATTGAACAGGGCGCTTGTGTGTTTAATGATGAAAACCAACTTTATTGTGCACACTTTAAATATGCGCTAGCGGATGATTGGCTTGCACAAATTAAAGAGCAAGGCAGCCTTGAGGGCAAAGCATTGTTATTACCCGTACGGGTCAATGTGTCAAAACAAGATATCGAACTGCTGGCTACGCAACAATCATGGTTTACTTTGCTTGGCTTTGAACTTTTAATTGAAAAACAATTTGTTATGGTTAAGAAGTTGCCTGTTTGCTTGTACTTACTTGACGTGAGTGCCGCAGTCGATGCCTTACTTGATGGGTGTAAAGCTCAGTTAGAAAGTATTGATCAGTGGCTCGCGTGGCAGGTAAATGTAATACCTACACGGTTCTATGCCAGTAAAGCCTTTGCAGTACAGCAAACTCGCTTACAAAATAATGCGCAAACAATTGAACGTTTACGTGAAAAAGCAGTTAAAATAGATCTAAAGTCTTATCTAGCGCAATTTAATTAGGGTATTCGTGTTGAGTAATTTACCGGTCATATTTTTAATGGGCCCCACCGCTGCTGGTAAAACAGCATTGGCAATTTCACTGTGTGAGCATTTAAATACTGAAATTATCAGCGTTGATTCTGCACTGGTTTATAAAGGTATGGATATTGGTACCGCTAAACCGGATGCCGACGAACTAGCACGTGCACCCCATCACCTAATTGACTTACTCGACCCAAGCGAAACCTATTCAGTAGCTGATTTTAGACGCGATGCGATAGAAAAAATTGATAAATTTCATCAACAAGGTAAAGTGCCTGTACTGGTTGGAGGTACAATGATGTACTTTAAAGCCCTTATTGATGGATTATCCCCTCTACCAGAGGCTGATGAGCAGATAAGAGCTGAGCTTGAAGTACAGGCGAAACAGTACGGTTGGCCACATTTATATCAAGAGCTATTAAAAGTAGATCCACAAGCTGCGAAAAAGATGAGTGAAAATGATTCACAACGAATTAATCGCGCTTTAGAGGTTTACCGTATAACAGGTAAAACAATGACTGAATTGCAAAAGCAAAAACAGCCACCTTTACCTTATACTTTTCATCAATTTGCTATTGCTCCAGATGATCGTAAAGAGTTACATCAGCGAATTGCAGAAAGGTTTAAAATAATGATTGAACAGGGGTTTGAAAAAGAAGTTTCGACCCTATATCTACGTGAGGATTTACATCCCAATATGCCTTCTATTCGTTGTGTAGGTTATAGACAGATGTGGGATTACCTTGCGGGTGAAATAGACCATGATGAAATGGTTTTTCGCGGTATTGCTGCCACTCGTCAATTGGCTAAGCGTCAATTAACGTGGTTAAGAAGTTGGCCTGACGTTACGTGGTTAACAACCGGTGATGAAGAAAACTTGCATCGTGTAGTAAGTTCGCTAAGCTAGTAGTAGCTGGACAAAATTTAGCTTTATTAAATTAGTTCAGCCACTTAATTATAATAACACCTAGAACGAAGGAATAATAACATGGCAAAAGGCCAATCGTTACAAGACCCATTTTTAAATGCATTACGCCGCGAGCGCATTCCAGTATCAATTTTTTTGGTAAATGGCATAAAATTACAAGGTAAAATTCAGTCATTTGACCAATTTGTAATTTTACTGGAAAACACTGTTAATCAAATGGTGTATAAACATGCAATTTCAACAGTTGTACCTGCACGCGCAGTCAACTTCCAAGGTGTACAGGGAAATGAAGACACTGAAGAAACTGAACCAGGAAACTTTTAAATTAGGAGCGTAATGCTTGTTTGACCGCTATGAATCTGGCGAACAGGCAATTTTAGTCCATATCGACCTACCTAAAGATGGGGATCGCGAAGATCTTCATGAATTAGAAATGTTGGTATCTTCTGCTGGTGTTAGTAGTTTGGCGGTTGTGCAAGGCAGCCGTCAAGCACCACATCCCAAGCTATTTGTCGGTACCGGCAAAGCGGAAGAAATAGCTGAAATTGTCAAAATCCACAATGCCGATGTTGTCATTTTTAACCATCAGTTGAGTCCGTCTCAAGAACGCAATTTAGAGCGTGTTTGCCAATGTCGGGTACTTGATAGAACAACACTTATTCTTGATATTTTTGCTCAGCGTGCCCGTACTCATGAAGGTAAACTTCAGGTTGAGTTGGCGCAGCTTCGTCACATGTCTACACGTTTAATTCGTGGTTGGACCCACCTTGAGCGCCAAAAAGGGGGGATAGGCTTACGTGGTCCGGGTGAAACGCAGCTAGAAACCGATCGACGTTTATTGCGCGCACGTATTAAAAATATTCGTGCTCGACTTGCTAAAGTCGCTGTACAGCGTGAGCAAGGTCGACGTGCTCGTACGCGCAATGAAATTCCAACAGTGTCGCTGGTGGGTTACACTAATGCCGGAAAATCAACACTGTTTAATTATATTACCGATTCAGATGTATATGCAGCCGATCAGCTATTCGCCACACTAGATCCAACACTGCGTAAACTCGATATTGGTGATGTTGGTTCTGTTATTTTAGCCGATACTGTAGGGTTTATTCGACACTTACCGCATGATTTGGTAGCTGCATTTAAAGCAACTCTGACCGAGACGCGTGAAGCCGATTTACAACTGCATGTGATAGATGTAGCTGATCCTCGCCGAAAAGAAAATATTGAACAGGTACAAGAAGTCCTCAAAGAAATTGAAGCCGACGAGGTACCGCAGTTATTAGTTTATAACAAAATTGATGCGCTGGATGAGGTAACGCCACGTATTGATCGTGATGACGAGGGCCAACCTATAAGGGTATGGCTATCTGCAAAAACTGGCGAAGGCTGTGAATTACTTAGTGAAGCTATTAGCGATTTACTCGCTAAGCAAATGCTTAATGAAACGTTATTACTCGCACCACAATATGGGCGTTTAAGAGCATCACTATTTAATTTAAGTGCAGTACACAATGAGCGGTTTGATGAACAAGGTAATTGGTTGCTTGATGTACGATTGCCTATGATTGAGTGGAACCGTTTAATTAAAGATTTTGGTCCTGAAATTGAAAGTTTTATTAGCTGAGATTAAAAACTGCAAGATTAATGTCGGTTTTAGTATAAGAAACGCAGAAGATTTGTTAGATTTAACACAATTTCCGAATTTATTTAGATAACAATGGAGTATAGCTATGGCCTGGAATGAACCGGGTAATAATGGCAATGACAAAGATCCGTGGAATAACAAAGGCGGACGTGATCAAGGCCCACCTGATTTAGACGAGGTGTTCCGCAAATTCAGTAACAAGTTTAACGGCTTATTTGGCGGTAAAAAATCCGGCAATGGTAGCAGCGGTGGACTTGGCGGAGCCGGTATTTCATTTGTACTTATTATCGCTGCAATTGTATGGGCGTTAAGCGGTATTTATACGGTGAAAGAAGCTGAGCGCGGCGTCGTTCTTCAATTTGGTAAGTTTGACCGAATTGCAGATCCTGGCTTGCGTTGGAAAATGACCTTTGTTGAAACGGTTATTCCAGTCGATATCGAAGCTGTTCGCTCGTTATCAGCATCAGGCTTTATGCTAACCGAAGATGAAAACGTAGTAAGCGTTGAATTTGAAGTACAGTATCGAGTAATCGACCCTTACTTATACAAGTTTAGTGTCACTAACGCTGACAGCAGCCTTGAAGAAGCATTAGATAGTGCGCTGCGTTATGTTGTTGGTCATTCAAAAATGGACCAAGTACTGACAAACGGTCGTGAAGTTGTACGTCAAAATACTTGGGATGAGCTAAATCAAATCATCGAACCTTATAACTTAGGTTTAATAGTAACTGACGTTAACTTCAAGGACTCTCGTCCACCAATGGAAGTTAAAGATGCGTTTGATGATGCAATTGCGGCCCAAGAGGATGAGCAACGCTTTATTCGTGAAGCAGAAGCGTATGCCCGTGAAATTGAACCGCGTGCGCGTGGTCAAGTGACTCGTATGACGCAAGAAGCTGAAGGTTACCAAGAACGTATTACTTTAGAAGCGCAAGGTGAAGTGGCTCGTTTTGAGAAATTACTTCCAGAATACCAAGCAGCTAAAGAAGTAACACGTGAGCGTTTATACATAGACACGATGCAAGAAGTGCTAGGTAATAGCTCTAAAGTGTTGGTTGATGTTAAAGGCGGCAACAACATGATGTACTTACCACTTGATAAAATCATGGAAAAACAGGGTTCATCAACACGTATTGCTTTACCTAGCTCAAGCGATATCAACGATTTACGTAACAAGGTAAATACGTCACGCAACAGCACTGTTAATAGTGGTAACGATCGCTTTAACAATGATCGCTTTAACGACGGGAGATAAGAGCAATGAAAAACTTTAGTTTAGTAATCCTATTAGCCGCCATTGTGATGTCTTTCTCGTCGGTGTTCGTGGTCTCTGAAGGGCAAAAGGCGATTGTACTTTTATTTAGTAAAGTGCAAAAAGACAGCGATGATGAAGCTGTAGTTTATGGCCCGGGTTTACACTTAAAAGTCCCATTTTTTAGCCAAGTACGTCGTATTGATGCACGTATTCAAACACTAGATGGCACACCAGATCGCTTTGTAACTAGCGAGAAAAAAGACTTAATCGTTGATTCGTTTGTAAAATGGCGCGTAAACGATTTTAGTTCTTTTTACCTGCGTGCACGTGGTGACAAGCAATACGCTGAAACACTGCTTAAGCAAAAAGTAAATAATGGCCTACGTACTAACTTTGGTACGCGTACTATTCGTGAAATTGTATCTGGTGAGCGTAGCGAGCTGATGGAAGAAGCGTTAGTACAAGCATCTGAAAGTGCTAGTGAGCTGGGTATTGAAGTACTTGATGTGCGTGTTAAGCAAATTAACTTACCACAAGAGGTGAGTAGCTCTATTTACCAACGTATGCGCGCTGAGCGTACTGCAGTTGCTAAAGAGCACCGCTCTGAAGGTCAGGAAAAAGCAGAAACAATTCGTGCAGGCGTTGACCGTCGCGTAACAGTAATGCTTGCCGACGCCGAACGTAATGCTCGTTCTGTTCGTGGCCAAGGTGATGCTGACGCTGCTGCGATTTACGCTAGTGCTTACAATAAAGACCCTGAGTTCTTTAGCTTTGTCCGCTCTTTAGAAGCTTACAAACAAACTTTCAAAGGCAAGCAAGACGTGATGGTGTTATCACCGGATAGCGACTTCTTCCAATACATGAAAGGCGCGAAAGCTCAGTAATCATAGCTTTAGTTAAACTTGAAAGCCCTGCAATTGCAGGGCTTTTTGTTATCTGAATTTTAAGTTTATAAATGACTGTTATTTATGTGATTATTAACGAAACACTGATGTTTACTACCCGCACGAGGAAAAAATAAGCTAAACGGGGTGAACATTGCTTTAGTTTTCTGGTAAAATCTCGTCCTAATTTTCTCTAAGTGAATTTGCAATGGGTAAAAACGTTGTTGTACTAGGCACCCAATGGGGTGACGAAGGTAAGGGTAAGGTAGTTGACCTCCTTACAGATAAAGCATCTTTAGTAGTTCGTTATCAAGGTGGTCATAACGCAGGCCATACTTTAGTGATCGACGGTGAAAAGACAGTTCTACACCTTATTCCATCGGGTGTATTACGTGACAATGTTAAATGTGTGATTGGTAATGGTGTTGTTTTATCACCAGAAGCGCTAATGAAAGAAATTGGCATGCTTGAAGAGCGTGGCGTACCTGTACGTGAACGTCTTTTAATCAGTGAAGCATGTCCGCTAATATTGCCTTTCCATGTTGCATTAGATGTAGCTCGCGAAACTGCGCGTGGCGATAAACCAATCGGTACAACGGGTCGTGGTATCGGTCCAGCGTACGAAGATAAAGTAGCACGTCGTGGTTTACGTGTTGGTGATTTATTCAATCCTGAATTATTTGCTACTAAGTTAAAAGAAGTATTGGAATACCACAACTTCACATTAGTTAACTACTACAAAGTAGACGCTGTTGACTTCCAAAAAACGTTTGATGATGCAATGGCTGTTGCTGATATTTTAAAAGCAATGGTAGTTGATGTAACTGAGCTTTTAGATCAAACGCGTAACGCCGGTGACAACATCTTATTTGAAGGTGCTCAAGGTACACTACTTGATATCGATCATGGTACTTACCCTTATGTAACATCTTCAAACACCACTGCTGGTGGCGTTGCTACAGGTGCGGGTTTTGGCCCATTACACCTTGATTATGTGCTAGGTATCATTAAAGCGTACACAACACGTGTAGGTTCAGGTCCTTTCCCTACAGAGCTTTACGACGGTCTTGATAAGCAAGACCCAGTCGGTAAGCATTTAGGTGACAAAGGCCATGAGTTTGGTGCTACTACAGGTCGTTTACGTCGTACAGGTTGGTTAGATGCAGTGGCTATGCGCCGTGCAGTCCAAATCAACAGCATTTCAGGATTTTGTTTAACTAAACTTGACGTTTTAGATGGTTTAGAAACACTTAAAATATGTACTGGTTATAAGCTTGAAGATGGCACTGTGACTAACGTGACGCCATTAGCAGCTGAAGGTTACGATAAAGTAACGCCAGTATACGAAGAAATGCCTGGCTGGTCTGAAAATACAGTGGGTGTAACATCGCTTGAAGGCTTACCTAAAGCGGCAATTGATTACATCAAACGTATTGAAGAAATCACTGGCGTACCTGTTGATATTATCTCTACAGGTCCTGATCGTGTTGAAACGATGATACTTCGTAGCCCATTTGCATAATTGGGTTTATGTTGAAAAAAGCTGCCATGTGCAGCTTTTTTTATGTCTGCAGAAAAGTGACGCTATTAATAGTGGAACGATCTTTGTATATTATTTGGTAAGTTTATTTTTAAAGTGGTTAATATGCGTTTATCTTCTCGTTGCTCAGTGTGGTCATTATCACTACTTACACTTTCTTTGTTTAATATAAACAATAGCTTAGCTGAAGAAAGCCCTGCAGCTGTGCCGCTGTATACTGAATCTGAGTTAATAGCTTTAATTAATGAGAACACTCATCTAGCGCGCGTAAAGGCAGATAATTGCCAGTTAGTGCAAGATATAGAAGCGCGAGCCAATAAAATGGCATTGCCATCATATCAATTCCTATACGGTGATATGCTCGCTTATAAAGTGTGTGTTGAGCGCGATGTTGCTTTAGGTGTGTATTACATGAAAAAAGCGGCTGAGCAGGGCTTAGCGGCTGCATTAGAGCAACTAGGTCGCTACTACGACGTTGGCCGGTTGGTCCAAAAAGACAAAACCATGGCAATAACCTACTTACGTGAGGCGTCAGCGCAAGGCAACTTAAAAGCGCAATTACGATTAGTTGGTTTGTTTAATCAAGGTTATGGTAGTCCAAGAGATTTCGAAGATGCTTATCGTTGGCTGTTTAACACCACGGTAGCTGATAAAGCGACACATAAAAAAATAGAGAGAGCATTAACTAAACTTGCTGAAAAAATGCCAGCCAGTGTCGTTACCCGCGCGCGCTTACCTATGTAAAAAAGCGAGAGTGCTTTTGCCGCACTCTCGCTTTTTTTAGTTATTACTCGTCTTTTTTATTGTCTTTGACTTTGTTATTGGCAGGATCTTTTAATAGCGATATTTTAGGCGGTTGCAATGCAACTACTCGTTCACCCTCTTGTGGTGGCTTTTCCATATCACTAGTAAAAGGCCTCATTTTCACTGGAGCGTCTTCATCACTGTCTTTATCCCCTTTGAGAATAAACAGTGGAATTGCTTCAGGGTTCATTTCTAAATACTGCTGCCAGCTAAATTCTTCAGATATTCGTGTTGCACTCACTTTACCGCCTTTGGCAATAACGCTGCTTAAGCGTGCATATGCTCCGTTTTCACCAAACAGAATTTGTCGTGATAAGAACGTCGCGCTGTCTTTATTTGCTTTAGCATGTGATGAAGATGAGCGTAGTGAAAATACATTTTTTTCATTCAATAAATGAGAAAAATACTGCACCCCTAATGCGTTATGATGACGATTAGGTGAAAGCGCTAAAACACTGCGAATAGTGGTTAAAGGTAAATAGCGTTCAGCATGCTCAGATTGTGGATTACCGTAATAACAAGGCAAACCATCCATACGTGCCATTTTACAGTTTTCCCAAGCAGGATCTGATAAGTGAACGGGAATGTTTTGTTCCTTTAAACCACGAGCAATAGCACGAGATACATGGTTGGCACCAATAATTAAAATAGTATTAGGGGAGGGCTGGCGCACCCCTAGCAACTTAGCAACAGGGATAGCCGTTAAGCTTTGCAGTACCACAGTGACGATAATAACCGTGAATATCAATGGCACCATTTTCTCAGCATCGGCTACACCGGCTTCTATCATACTTAACGCAAATACAGAGCCTACGGCTGCAGCAACTATACCGCGAGGCGCAATCCAAGCCAGCACCAAGCGAGACTTCATTGGTAAATCGGTGCCAAAGGTTGAAATAGCAATACACAACGGGCGCGCAATAAATAGCACAATAGCTAAAAATATAAACACGTCGCTATCTAGCATCATTAAGTCAGATAGTTGTAATCTGGCAGCGAGTAAAATAAACAAGGTTGAGATCAAAATCATCGACAGATCTTCTTTAAACTCAAGCACCGAATCTATTTCTAGGTCATCTTGATTAGCTAACCAAATACCAAATACAGTTACGGCCAATAATCCTGACTCATGACTTAAATGGTTTGAAATCGAAAAGCTAATTAACACTAACGCTAAAATGCCAAATTTATGTAGCTCAAATGGCAACCATTCGCGGCGCATCAGTTGCGTTGTGATCCAACCCGAAACCACACCAATACTTAAACCAACCCCAACGGTTTTAACTAGTGCAATTATAGTGTGACTAAGTACTTCACCTTGGCCAACTAACATCACAGCTTCAAATACTAATACCGCAAATAAAGCGCCAATAGGGTCTATGACTATGCCTTCCCAGCGTAAAATACGGTCAATATCTTGAGTGGGTCGCATTGAGTTAAGCAGTGGCGCAATAACCGTTGGTCCGGTTACAACAAGCACCGCGCCAAGCACTGCTGCGACTCGCCAATTTAACTCTAATAACCAATAGGCACTTAAGCTGATAACGACACAGGTCATAAGCATACCAATAGAGCAGAGGTTTCTTACGACTTTACTGATCCCTTTAAGCTCCCGAAAATGCAGTGTTAAAGACCCTTCAAATAAAATCACAGCAACGCTTAAAGACACCACAGGAAAAAGTAAATCGCCTAATAAGGCATCTGGGTCTAATACGCCACTAAATGGCCCTAATAAAAGCCCAGTAAGCAACAAAAACAGAATAGCGGGTACTCTGAACGCCCAGGCGACCCATTGGGCTAGCACCGAACACAATGCAATACCGGCTATATAAATTGCTGACATAGAGTAAAAACTCCTTAATATTAATAATGTTTAAAAGTATAACTGTTACCTACCAGTAATACAGTGGGTATACACGTGTAAATTCAATTTAGCTAATAAATAATACTTATTTATTTAGTGTTAACGTCATTTTCTAAAATGTTATCAAATTTATAGTCTATATAATTCATATTTATAGTAGTCTAACCACATGATACTTAATACAAAAAACACTAGCTTTAGTAGTGTTGACCTATTCAGCTTGAATTTTAGCCTTGATCTAAGCAGCTACTTTAACGTATTATACTTCGTGTTCGAATAATTAGTTATCTAATCAAGTTTGTAGTTTAAATACTAGATTATGTTAGATATAAACATCTTAACTCTCTTACTGATTGTTTTTGCTTTGTTTTGTTATATTTGAACACACAATATCATTTACCGTACTCTTTGGTATGGTTTTGCTCAAAGTGTTTATTTGCTCAATGCAGATAAATAAAAGTTTGAGTTGAACTATTACCTTTCAATATTTAATCCCCATCGTGGCGATTAAATCTCGGTCCTTAAGTCATCACCCTATCTGTTGGTGTACCAGACTTAAGAGGCTCTATGTATGTTGTTAATAAAAAGGCCGCACACAGCTTTTTACAGCGATACATAAACAACACTTTATATTTTTTTAGTTAGTACGATCCGATTTATTTATTGGGTTAATACTATTTATTTTTTGCATCTCAATTTAAAACGCTAGTTTTAGAGACGGTGTACGTGTGTGTAAAAAGTGTGGGCAATGATAAATAAATTCGACGCTGTGTTTATAAACATGGCGACCTGGTTTCATTCATCTATGTGATGAATACAAATTAAATGGAAAGTTGAGCACTTATGCAAAAGTTAAATTGGCGACGTATCGTACTTAAAGTGGGCAGTGCCTTAATTGCACCCGATCAAGATGGCTGTCGTTCACGTTATTTATTAACCATCGCACAGTTTATTGTCCGCTGTCGCGCACGTGGAATTGAGGTTATTTTAGTTTCATCTGGTTCTGTAGCGGCTGGCTCACATTTATTTCCATCAGACCAACCTCGTTCAGTGGTAATGAAAAAAGCGATGGCTGCAGCAGGGCAAACAGAAATGATGGCCATGTGGGATCGTTTCTTTGATTTTCCATCAGCACAGCTATTATTAACTCATGGTGATTTACGTGACCGTGAGCGTTACCAGAGTATCCGTGAAACCGTATTTACATTGCTAGAACACGGCGTGCTACCTATCATTAATGAAAATGATGCAGTAACAACAGATGATTTAAAAGTGGGTGATAACGATAATTTATCAGCCATGGTTGCAGCAGCCGCTGATGCAGATGCATTAATGATTTTCTCTGATGTAGATGGCTTGTATGATAAAAACCCAAATCTGCATGACGATGCCGTATTATTGCCTGAAATAAAATCAATTGATGATTCTATTTATGCTATGGCAGGATGTGCTACCAGTGCGGTAGGTACAGGTGGTATGAAAACCAAGATTGAAGCGGCAGAGAAAGCCACTTCACATGGTATTGCAACTTACATTATTAATGGCTTTAAAGAAGAAACCTTTACTCGCTTGTTAGCCGGTGAAAACCCAGGTAGCGTATTCTTGCCTTATGAAAAACCAATGCAAGATTCTATTCACTGGATGACACATACCGCTAATGAGCAGGGGGAAGTCGTTGTTGAAGGGTCATTTGATGACTCATTAGAAGGTGAAGACGGTTGCTTACGTGGCGATGAGATCAGAGAAGTACATGGCGAGTTTGCTGTGGGCGATACTATCTTAGTTCGCAGTGAAGATGGTACGCGTTTAGCTAAAGCCACAGCAAATTACAGTAGCTGCTTGTTAAACTTTATTGCAGATAACGAGCAGAGTGAATTCAGCGAAAAAATGCAGGATTCAATTGGACCAATTATTTCAGAAAAAGATATCGCATTATTGGAGAAGTCATGAGTTTAATTACGGATATATCACGCCAGGCAGCAAAGGCTGCACATACACTTGCTTTACTCGATACCGAGACTAAAAACAAAGTGTTAACCGATATGGCAGCGGCATTAAGAGAGCAAAAAGAATTTATAATCAAAGAAAATGAAAGTGACCTAAGCGCAGCACGCGACAATAATTTAGCAGCATCAATGATTGACCGTTTAACATTGAATGATGAGCGTATTGAAGCCATGGCTGAGGGTATCGAAGTGATTGTTTCATTAGATGATCCTGTTGGCCAGTTACGTGACATTACTGAACGCCCAAATGGTATTAAAATTCGTAAAATGCGTGTACCACTTGGCGTAGTATGTATGATTTATGAAGCGCGTCCTAATGTAACGGCTGACGCAGGGGCATTGTGCTTTAAGTCAGGTAACGGTGTTATTTTACGCGGTGGTAAAGAAGCGCTGAAAAGCTCACAAGCCATTGCCAGTGTAATGCATAGCGTGCTTACAAAACATGGTCTACCAACTGCGCTAATTTCAGTGATTCCTGATCCTGACCGTGCTTTACTAATGGAATTGATGCAACAACGCGATAGCATTGACTTAATCATCCCTCGTGGTGGTGAAGGCCTAATTAACTATGTTACTGAAAACAGCACAATCCCTGTTATTCAACATTTTAAAGGCGTTTGTCATTTATATGTAGATAAAGATGCTGATTTAGAAGTAGCACTAAATTTACTGCTTAATGGTAAGACTCAGCGTACTGGTGTATGTAATGCACTTGAGGGTTTAGTGGTACACCAAGATGTAGCTGATGAGTTTTTAAATCTGTGTGCAGTTGTACTTCGTCAAGAAGGTGTAAAAATTAATGCTGACGCCAAAGCGGCTGAATATTTTGATAATGCCACTGTACTTGCTGATAACGAATTTGGTGAAGAGTACTTAGACTTAGAGTTAGCAATTCGTATTGTGCCAAGTTTTGATGCAGCCGTTGAGCACATTGCTCAATTCGGTTCAAATCATACTGAAGTTATCTGTACTAAGGACGATGCGGCGGCAGAGTTATTCCAACGTAGTGTTGATGCGTCGGTTGTTATGGTTAATGCGTCATCACGCTTTTCTGATGGCTCACAACTAGGCTTAGGTGCAGAGATTGGTATTGCAACGACTAAGTTACATGCTTATGGCCCTATGGGGCTTGAGTCATTAACCACTGAAAAATATTTAGTGAATGGTGTTGGTCAAGTTCGCGAATAACTAACCCAACTCAATAAATTATAAAAATGCCGGGCTTTGCTCGGCATTTTTGATCTCGATTTAGCAAAATTAAACAACTAAGCAAACATAGAGATTAAAAAATACAGAGAAATTTATTTAGAATATAAAAATAAGGATATTACTTGAAGGAAAGAGTAGGAAAGTGGTGGAGCTAAGCAGGATCGAACTGCTGACCTCCTGCGTGCAAGGCAGGCGCTCTCCCAGCTGAGCTATAGCCCCACATTCCTAATTTACATGTGCTGTAAATGCTTAAGTGCTGAGTCTTAAGCGGGGTGAACTTTAAATATTTTTACGTTTTCGGTCAAGTATTTTTTCACAAATTTTTCCGTTTTAACTAATTTTTGTTAAACTCGGCCTCAATATTTACTAAAACGACAATACATAATGAAAAAATACGCTTTAGTTTTCATGATTTTTCTTTTTGGCTGTGCCAACTCGGTAGATGAGCCTCCCTATGAAATTAATAATAAACAATTTTATGACACCCTTGATGATCAAGGTAATAAGCTTTTTGCCTATGTGGTCTCTGTAAAGGCTAAGAGCCGCGAGCAAATTAATATTAATAAAAAGCTAACCCGAAGCGATGTTAAGCGTTTTGCCGAACAAGAGCATTTTGAAGAGTCGAGCGTGCTTAAGTTACAATTAGAAGATCAAGCGGTAGAGTTTCTTAATAAAGAGCTTGCACAACGTAACTATTGTGCAGATAAGCATGAAATAAACGAAGTGTTATGGCGAGATTTAAGTGTGCAATTAAGAGGGCGTTGTTTGTAGTATGTTAGCGGATAAACAAAAATTAGCGGCGGTGTTAGCCCAACTTGATATTAACTATGACGTGATTGAGCATCCAGCGTTGCATGGCAGCTTAGATGCCGACGAGCTGATGGTGAATCGCCCTGGAACACGATTAAAAAATCTATTTTTGCGAGATAACGAAGGTAAGCGCCATTTTTTAGTGATCACCGCGCATGATAAACAACTCGATTTAAAATCGTTGTCTAAACAGCAAGGGCTATCGCGTTTAGGGTTTGCCTCTAATGAGCGCTTGGCTAAGTACTTAAAAGTTGCACCAGGTTGTGTGTCAATGCTCAGCTTAATGAACGATAAGCAACGAGATGTAACGCTTTGGCTTGATCAGGATATTTGGTTTGGCGATTTATTTCATTGCCATCCATTTGAAAACACCCAAACATGGTTATTAACTAAGCCTGATTTATTGCGTTTTTTTGATTTTACTGAACATCAGCCGCGGGTGATGTTTTTACCCTCGCGCTGAGCCCACAAAATAAGACCCAGCCCACATAAGCAAACCGCAAGAAGTGTTGCCATAAATGCGGTTTGCCCGTGTGCTTGATAAACCACCCCAGGTAATAACGATCCTAGTGCGCCACCGCTATAATAAAATGACACGTAACAACCATTAGTAACACTCGGTGGAGCGTGACTAATTTTATTAACCAATGGTGCCGCTGTTGAATGAATTACAAACATAGCGCCACAAAAGAGTGTGAATGCAATTAAAAACAACATCAGTGAATGACTCATTAATAACACAATACTGAGGTTATAAAACAGGAATACCAATGCCAATAAGCGCCAAGCTGAGGTCATTTTTTTTAATAACCACGGGGTAAAAATAGAGGCTAACGCGCCAATTAAATAACCACTATAAACTAAGCCAATGTCGCGGGTGTTATTAATTAAAAAGGTATTTTTTAAAATAAAAGGCAAGTAGTTTAATAATGCGGCAAAGCAAAAAAACATACAAAATATGGCACCATAAAGTTTAAGTACCGAGCCTTCTTTAAGTTGTTTCATATAATCTAAAGGTGATAACACCTCACTAGAGCTACTCAGGACAAAGCGTTTATGGGGGATGCTAAGCGAGAGTATTATCAACATGGCAGCAATTAAGTAATAAAAACTTTGCCATGACCACAAGTCGCTAAAGAGCGCAGCCAATACTCGGCCAAAATAACCACCGACAATAGTACTACCAATATAAAGAGTCATATTTTTTTGTAATGTATCGGCTTGATAGCTCATACCAATATAACTGGTCATTGCGGTTAAAGCGGCAGGTAAAGTCAGCCCTTGTAAAAACCGAACAAGTAACAGTAGCTCAAAACTAGGGGCATAAATAAATAATAAACAGCCGACACCGAGTAATAACATTGCGATGCGTAAAATTAATAATGGGTTTCGCTTGGCTAGAAACAACCCATACACCAAAGGGGCAATGGCTAAAGGCAGCATAGTGGCAGTCATTAAGCTGCCTGCAATGGCAGGCGCTACATTAAATTCGGTGGCAAATAAACTTAATAATGGCTGTGGTGCGTATAAGACAAAAAAAATAAAAACAGAACAAAGGAGTAAGTGAGATAAGCGCATTGACTGCCGTTAACATTGCTTATTAGTTGAGTCGCATTATATACAAAACTGCTAGGGTTTTCATAAATTAACCTTTATTGCGCTAAATCATGCTTTGTTTTCAGTAGTTTGTTAGATTAATACCAATAGCGCTGTTATTTACGCTCGTTGGTGATTAAAATAGCATTAATATTCGTTTTTAGTGGGAACACGCCATGGGGTCACTACAAGAGCAATTGCTCCAAGCTGGTTTAACAACATCACATAAAGCCAAAGTTGCTAAATCAGAAAAGCGCAAGCAACAGAAAAAGCAAAAGAAGGGAGCGACAAGCAACCCAAATGATTTGCAAAAGCATATTCAGCAAACCAAGCTTGAGCAGCAGCAAAAAGCCGAAGAGCTTAACAAAACGCGCCAAGAAGAATTAAAGCAACGTGAGCAGGTAGCCCGTGTTAAGCAAATTTTAGAGCATCACAATCAAGAGTCAATTCGTGGTGAGCGTACCTTTAACTTTACTTATGAAAATAAAGTAAAGGGCCTTGATGTGAATGAGAAAACGCAAAAGGCGCTCTCGGGCGGACGTTTAGCAATTTGTGTATTAGAAGGCCAGTTTTACGTATTAGAAGACGAGCCTGCACGCAAAGTGGCTGAGGTTGATGAAAAGTATATTGTGTTTCATGTTGAACCTGAGAACAAAGCCAAGGACGAAGACGATCCGTACGCTGATTTTGAAGTACCAGACGATCTTATTTGGTAAGGTGTTATTAAGTATCTGCTCAGCTAAGGCAAGGTAATATTTGTTTTATGAGGGATACACGTATTTGTTCTGATTGATCGTCAAACCTTATCAAGGACGTATGCTTTTTAAAGATTTATTGACTACAATTATCACAACCGTTTTTTTTAACCGTAAAAAAGAAGAGTAAATACAATGAGCAAGATAAAAACACTTTTATTAGGCGCGGGTATTGGTTTAGCCGCAAGTTTTTCATTTTCAGCCGCCGCTGCTGATGGCGCTGCACTTTATACCGCTAAAAACTGTCAAACATGTCATGGTGCAGATGGTAAAGCACCTATCATGGCGATGTACCCTAAGCTAAATGGTCAAAACAAAGAGTATTTAGTAGCGCAAATGAAAGACATTAAGTCAGGCGCTCGTAACAACGGTATGTCTATGGCAATGAAAGCAATGGTTGCGACTGTGACTGATGAAGAGTTTGAAGCGATTGCCGATTACCTATCAAAAGTACAATAATCGCTAACGAAACCTTAAAAGAGCCACACCTTTGTGTGGCTTTTTTATTTGGTGATTGCCATCATGCGAATACTCATTTAGACTTCTAAACATCTACTATTGCTAGCGTTATGCTGTGTTTTAAAAGGCTTGTTATGTTTGATTTACCCCAGCTCGATTTAAAAAATAAAGTATCAGAACAAGAGTGGCAACTACGTGTTGATTTAGCCGCATGTTATCGATTAGTTGACCATTTTCGTTGGGGGGATTTAATCTATACGCACCTTTCTGCTCGCCTACCGGGTACGGATCATTATTTAGTAAACGCGTTCGGTTTAACGTTTGATGAGATCACTGCATCTAACTTAGTTAAAGTTGATTTAAATGGCCGCATTATTGACGACACTCCATTTGATATTAACCCTGCGGGGTTCACCATTCACAGTGCCATTCATGAAGTACGCGAGGATGCCCATTGCGTAATACACCTACACACTAAAGAAACCATTGCAGTTGCAACACAAAAAGAAGGGCTGTTACCGTTAAGTCAGTATTCGATGTTTTCATTACCCTCTCTGTCATACCATGGTTATGAAGGCCTAGCGGTGAATGATGATGAGCGTAAACGCCTGCAAACAGATTTAGGTAGCACCAACCATATGCTATTGGTGAATCATGGCGGCTTAACGGTAGGGCCAACAGTAGGTGATGCGTTTATGCGCTTTTATGACCTTCAACGTGCCTGTGAAATACAGTTAGCTATTCAATCAAGTGCACAAGAAGCGATTGCAGTACCACAAGCTATTATTGATAACATTTATAATCAAGCGAACGTTGTTCACAGCGGCAGTACTGGGGGGCAGCTAGCATGGCCTGCCATGTTACGAAAAGCGTATCGTCTTGACCCAAGTTTTGCAAAATAACCGATAAAGGTTAATAAGGAATTTTTTATGAAAGTAAATCGCGTTGAAGTCTTTGACATTCATTGTCCTGAGCGTCCTGCATGGACGCCGGTATTTGTTCGCATTCATACCGATGAAGGGATTAGCGGTGTAGGTGAAGCCGGTCTTGCTTATGACTTAGGTCACAGCGCTGCCGCTGCGATGATCAAAGAAATGGCCGATGCCTTTTTAATTGGCCATGACCCGTTTCAAACTGAAAAACTATGGTCACGTATGTTGCGTGAAAGCTTTTGGGGTTTAGGTGGTGGGCCGGTAGTTTATGCTGCAATGAGTGCGATTGATACTGCGCTTTGGGATATAAAGGGTAAAGCATTGGGTTTACCTGTGTATCAGTTGCTTGGTGGTAAAGTTAACGACAAACTACGTACTTATGCATCGCAGTTACAGTTTGACTGGGACAGTGAGTTTAAAGCGCTGGTACAGCCACAAGAATATGCCGAAGCGGCACTAAAAGCAGTAGCGGAAGGTTACGATGCGGTAAAGGTTGACCCAATTCAATACGATAAAGACGGCAACACCTATTACGATCGCACAAATATTATTTCTCGCCCAGAAATGAAACTATACCGCGCTCGTATGCAGGCTATTCGTGAAGCAGTAGGTGACGAAGTCGACATTATTTTTGAATGCCACAGTTTACCTGGTGCGACATCAGCAATTCAAATTGGTGAGATTGCAGAAGAATTTGATTGTATGTATTTTGAAGAGCCGGTGAATTATTTAAACCACTCATTACATGCCAAAGTGGCTGATAAAGTGGCTGTGCCTATTGCAGGCGGCGAGCGCTTATATAACCGTTGGGGCGTGCGTCCATATTTAGAAGATCAAAGCATTGATGTACTACAGCCAGATATTGGTTTATGTGGTGGCCTTACTGAAACTAAAAAAGTATGTGATTACGCAGATATTTTTGACGTGCGTATTCAGGCACACGTGTGTGGTGGGCCGGTTGCAACCGCGGCAGCATTACATTTAGAAACAGCAATCCCTAACTTTTTAATTCATGAACATCATACTTATGCGATTAAAAAGTGGAACAGAGAGCTGTGCTTACAAGATCCACAACCTAAAAATGGCTTTTTTGAAGTATCAGAAGAACCAGGTCTTGGGATTGAGCTTAACGATGAAATTGTAATGCGTTCACAACGTGTAGAAATAAAATAAATAACCTGAACTCTGCTTGAGATGGATTTATTATCCAGAGTTCAGGTTAAATAGCTCTATTTAAGAATAGCCGGTAAGTGATTCACTGACCGGCTTTTTTTATCGCTGTGGATTTATTTTACAAAGTACCTGTTTTAGTTCGATGGTTGCTTTGCTATCAAGATGGCGAACAAAACAGCGCTCTCCCTTAATCATCAGTTCAAACTGATCCGGCATATTAAGCTGCTTGCCCATAATCGGATTTCCCTGAGGGTCTTTGTGATTAAGTTGCTCAAGTGTAACTGTGCTTGAGGTTACAAAAACGTCGTCGGTTAATTGAACCTGTGAGCTATGTAGCAGTTGCGTAATCGCATCAGCTACTTTAGCGCTATTCGGCTCAATTAGTAACGCATGCTGTAGCTTAGGTGTCGGTTCTGAGCTTTGCGCTAAGCAACCCGTTAACCCTAATGTCGCTGCAATCATGCTTATTGCTAATAATATGTTCATTGCTTATCTCATGTTATCACTAAGAATAATATTTTGTTCTAGCATGGTTTGAACTCGCATATCTTTTACTTCTGGCATATCGGTGGCGATAGTGGGCGCAAAACCAAGAACACTATTTATTGAGCTTGGGGCAGGGCAACTGCCGTTTTCTCTATAGCTCAGTGCTGTACTTAATAAGCTTTCACTAGCATCACCTAAACGCTTAGTAAAATCATCGGCAACAGCACACCCAGCAATGCGAACCGGTTGGCGTGCGTCATCAATGGTATTTTGTGGTGCAAAGCCATCTGAATATTCACCAAAACCTTTGTTATTTTCGCCAGTAAATTGAATAGTAAAATAAGTGGTGTCGCAGTTGTCGGTAGGGTAAAAGCCATACGGTTTACCGCAGGTGCCTGCGCCTATCTGAATAATTTCAACATCTGCTCCGCGCAGCCCGTTAATTATAGCCTCACTAGCCGAGCAGGTACTGCTGGTGGTAAGTACAAATACCCGTTCTAAGTTTAAAGTGGGTAACGGCGTACCTGCTACAATTGCAGGATTGTTTTCAAAGCCGACAAAACGATTTGTAAAAGGCATCGGCGTCAGTGTTTGGCCTGTGACGGGGTTGGTATTGGGGTATTTATCATTAAATATGGTCCGTTCAAATATTTTGCCTTGCGTGTTACTGCCCCCCACCATGTAGCCTACTTGGCTAGCCATTTGTAATAACCCACCTCCGTTATAGCGCACATCAATGACTAAATCTTTAATGCTACTGGCAGCGAGTTGGTTAAAGGCGTTGTAAAGCTGGGTTTCGGCTATGGCGTTGTGGCTATTAAATTGAAAATAACCAACATCACCTGCGGCTAAATCGGTACGAACATTCATTACTGGTTGCGATTCGATGTTTTGAGACGTGAGCGTCACTATGCGGTTTTCATTAGTGCTGATATCCCTAAATACAAATTCGGTAACTTTACCGGTTTGCTCGGGGAATAAACCTGCATTAATAATACCTACCTCGCTCGATGAGGTGGTGTTAATAAAATCAACGCCATCAACTTCTAAAAGCTCAAAACCACGAATAATATTTTGATTACTAGCTGGGGTATTTGGTTCGGTGTAGCTAACAACTGCTTGGCGTGGCGCGCTACCGGCAATTATTTTTATATTAAAGCCATAACCAAAGCTTAGGCCGGATTGATTTTGTCTTTGCCACTCATCGGTCGGCAAACTAAAGTGAAAGTTATCTTTTTTCGCACCTGACTCAGTCAGTTGCTCCGTTTTTAAAGTATTAAAGTAATCAATAACCCCTGACGTTAATGCAGGGTTGGTATCAATAATTTCGTCATACCATAGGTAGGTTTCGTTACTCCAAGAGCGTAGCCAGTTTTTTTCATTAATTGCTTGGCATTGACCTTTAAATTGCCCTGAACTGGCAAATACACCTGAGGTCCAGCCGCTATTATCAGTTGTTGGGTTGGTCGCATTGTCGCTACCTCCACCACCACAACCTGTTAATAAAGCGGCTAGTGAAAAAGGGAGTAATGTGTATTTAAGAGAAGATGAATTAAAAATGGCCATACGCATGCTCGTTTTTTAAACTGTTGAGCTAAATATAGCGGTTTTCATTTAGAGTTGATAGAGGCTTGCAGCATTTTTGTAACTCAAATATTGCCATGTAAGATCGTCGCTACACAGGCTGCGATAATGTTGCCATAACTCGTTGTAGTTAATATTAATTTGGCACACGGGGAAGTTGCTAGCAAACATCACTCTTTGCATACCAAAATGCTTTAAAATATGTTTAAAACATTGGTTTTGCTGCTCGCTATTAAGCATGAGTAATTCAAAACCTGAAAACTTAATCGCAACATTAGGCTGTTTTGCAAGTAGTTCAATAGCAGTTGCCCAGTTAGCAAGGTTGTGTGCAAGCCCTGCGTGATTAATGATTATTTGTAAGTCACTAACTTGGTTGGCATAAGAAATGAGCCGCTCGGTGATGTTGAGGTTTTCTACTTCAAATTGGGCTTCAAAATGCAGCTTTAATTGGCTCAAGTGCCGCAGGTTATCGAGACAATGAGGGCTCAATAAGCGCTCGGCATCATGACCTTCAGTGATATCTCTAATGCCTACAAGAGAGTGATGATCTAGCTGCTGAAGTGCTAGTTTAAATGCGTTATTTGACTGGTTAATTGTTGCAAAGCTAATTGCTTTATAAGGTATAGTTTTAATATGTTTGGTTAACCAGTTTAATTCTTTAACAGGCTGGTTATTATCAAACCCAGCTTCTATGTGCACTAAACCTGCGAGTTCAAAGTTAGTACTTTTGATCAGTTCAGCAACGCTGATGGGCTGCTTTATTTTATCTAAGTTAGACCAAGCTGGTGGGTTCGCACCTTGTAGCCAAGTGTATTGACCCTCCAGCAAATTAAAAAAGTGCAGATGCGGGTCAATAATTTTAGTGCTCATTGTGCTGTGTAGCCGCCATCAATACGTTGTAAGCTACCAGTAATAAAGCTGGCATCTGCACTTACTAAAAAGCTTACCAGTGCAGCAACTTCATCGGCTTGACCTAAACGGTTGAGCGGTTGTAAGGCGGCTTCTTCTGCAACAATATCGGCTTTGTTAGCACCACTTCTTTTACAATATGCATCAATTGCATTATGAAATAACGGCGTTTCTATGGTGCCAGGGCACACTGCATTAGCGCGAATATTAAAGCTTGCGTAATCCAAGGCGGTGGTTTTAGCCATTGAAGCCAATGCGTGCTTAGTTAAGTTATAAGCAAATGAATTTTGTTTGCCTATAATGGCCTGATCTGAGGCAATTAACACAATAGCGCCATTTTTTTGTGCTTTCATTGTTGGTAATACGCTTTGTATAGCCGCGTACGCACCTTTAACATTCAGTGCCATTAACGCATCGAATGTCGCTTCATCGGTGTGCTCAATTGTGGCACTTAGATGCTTACCAGCGTTTGAAACAAGTACATCAATACGTTGTGTTTTTTCAATAATAGCCTGTATACACTGGCGTACGGCGGTTACATCACTAACATCACATTGATGAAAAACACCACTCTCACTTGGCTCAATATCTAAGTTATGAACCTGATAGCCGTTAGTTAATAATCGCTGTACCACAGCAAAGCCAATGCCTTTAGAGCCACCGGTTACTATTGCAACTTTTGACATACTTGTTCCTCTAATTAGCAATTAATGTGCGTGGCCGCAACCACCTTCAGCATGAACGTGGCCATGAGAGATTTCTTCGCTTGTTGCTTCACGAACTGATACAACCTCAACATCAAAGGTCAGCGTTTTACCAGCAAATGGGTGGTTTAAATCACAATCAGCATTAAAGCGGCCTACTTTTACGATAGTCACTTGATGGCGACCCTGATTTGATTGCACCATTGCAGTCATACCTGGCTTCCACACTTTTACATCGCCTTGTAAATGCTTAAGCGGAATGCGCTGAATTAAATCATCAACACGCTCGCCGTATGATTCACTTGGAGATAACGTTACGCTAAATTTATCACCAGCAGTTTTATCTTCAAGTGCGGTTTCTAAACCGGGTAGCATGCCTTCGCTGCCGTGAATGTAACTTAATGGCGCGTCGTTAAGGCTACTTTCTATTTGTTCACCGGCTTCGCTAAGGGTGTAATGAAATTCAACGGCCGAATTTTTACTGATTTGCATGCATGTCTCTTTAAGATTTAAATAAATTAAAAAGCAATTTTACGCGAAATACTGCGCTTTAGAAACTTAACGGGGATGATTTAATGTATTTTGTAAGTCGAGTAACAGATCTTTTTTAGCCGGTGTGGTTTTAGGTGTCGCAGCTTGGGGTATAAATAAAACTAACTGAGTCCCAGGCTTTAATACGCTAGATGCTGATAACTTATTCCAACGTGCTAAATCGCTATGAGCAACGCCATACAACTGACTTATATTCCACAGGTTATCACCGGGTTTAACGTGGTAATCTACCTCGATGGTTGGAATGACGGGCTCTTTTTGTTCCAAGTAAGGGCTTATTTTATAGTTAATAGTGAGCGATTCAGGTAACGTTTGAGGCTCTCCTAAAATAAGTTTTTCGCCAACACCAATAAAGTTATTTTGCTTATTATTGAGCTGTTTTAGTGCCTTTAAAGGCAAGCCAAAATGCTTAGCAATACCGTATAGTGTGTCATTTTTTTTGACTATGTATTCGCCTGCAAAATTGGCTTTAAAAAAACGGTTTTTTAGTAAAGCTTGTTGCTCAATAGGAAGTAACAAAGTATGAGGGCCGTGGGGGGAGCTTTGATTTTTTAAATAACCGCGATTAAGAGCATGCAGCTGCTTTACCCCCATACCAGAGAGCTTGGCCATAATTGAAAAGTCGAACTGTTTTGCCACATTTAACGAGGTGGTCAGTGCTTTATAAGGAAGCTTTGGGCGTTTAAATTTTGCCTTAGGGTGTTTTACTAAATAGCTTAATGCTAATAGTTTTGGTACATAGTCAGCGGTTTCTTTTGGTAGGGTTAGTTCCCAAAAGTCAGTTGACTTCCCTCGTTTTTGATTGCGTTTTATTGCACGTTTAACTCGGCCTTCACCGGTGTTATAGGCCGCAAGTGCATGCAACCAATTACCATCAAAACGTTTATGTAAATAGCTTAAGTAATCTAGTGCTGCATCGGTTGAGGCCAATACATCTTGGCGTCCGTCGTACCATTGATCTGATTTAACCCCAAAATGATGTGCAGTTGCTGCAACCAGTTGCCACACACCCACAGCGTGCTCACTTGAGCGGGCGGTAGGTCTAAAGCCACTTTCTACAAATGGCAGTAATGCCAGTTCCATAGGGAGCTGCTTTTGCTCTACTTTTTTTACGATATGATATAAAAAAGGCTCTGCACGGCGAGACACTATATTTAAATAATTCGGTTGTTTTAAATACCAGTTAATGCGTTTCTTTAACGCCTGATTTTGCTCAACCGGTAAATGTAAGTTATCAGCAATATGTGCCCATAAGTCAGTTGGTTGAGTTACTTTTAGGGCTTTAGGTATTGTTTTTTTATTAATGATTTTTTTGGTGTTTGTAGAGTTCGGCGTGTTTGATTGTGCGGTTTTTTGCTCTACAGGTGCAGGGACTACAGGCGCAATGATCTCTGGCTGTGTGGTTTTACAGCTACATAGCAATACAATGGCAAAGCATAAGATCAGGTGACGCATTTTGTTCCTTTTTAAAAAATATATTTCCATATTTTAACACAATCCATTGTGTTCAGTTATTGACTGTTTTTAGCGCGAAGTAATCCCGATTGCAAAAATAAGTTACTTGATTTTATATCAAGTGGTTCTTGTTGGTAAGGTTTTAGTACTTCACTTGGGAATTTTTTTTGTAATTGCTCAATACTGGCTTCAGGGTTGTTTTTAACCTGCTCCGTAATTGCTTCTAAAAACGTGAGTGACTGTTTTAATTTAACTTTATCGACTAAATTGCCATGGCCAGGAACAAAAAGTGACAGCGAATTATTATTTATATATTTTTTTAATAAACTTTGCCATTGTTTAAGCTCGCCATGCCCAGGGTAGGGAAGCCAGTCAATGATATCACCACCTATTAAGGTTTTACCTTTGTCGGCAAGCAGTGTTAGATCGCCATTAGTATGTGCCTGATGCGGGTTGATAGTTAATACATAATTTCCTAAATCTAATGTTTTAGGCTCACTAATACTCATTTTTGGTGGTGTTAGTTGATAATTCTGCCAGCGAAATAAGCGTGTTTTAGCGCGAGTGAGCTTTTCTCGCCATTGAGCTTGCTCAGCATCGGGTAAGGTGGCTAATCGCTGATAGCTCAACTCAATGCTTTTCTCGAACCCCTCTAGCTTGTCTGTTAATGCTTGCTGATAACGCGAAAAGTCGTTAGCGACTTGTTGGTGAGAAATCAGTTTTGCGTCTGGGAAGTAATGCTGCATAACCGCCATGCCCAGCAAGTGATCGTCATGAAAATGAGTGGCAACTAAGTAACATAAAGGCGTCTTTAGCTGTTGTTTTAGTTCGGTAACCAGTTGTTCTACTGCTGCAAAGTTACCACTGGCATCTACCAGTAAGGCACACTCACTGCCCTGAATTAACACTTGATTAGAGTCGTAAAAACGTAACCTATCTGGCTGCTTGATAAATTGAATATTAGCCGATAACGATTGCCACTCAACTGCTGCATTGCTTTTTGTATGTATAAATAGGCAGATTAAAGGGAGTAAGCACTTACCTATTTTTTGAGCTTTAGTTAAAAGTGGTTGCATCTTTTTCTCTAATTATATTTTGACGGTAAAAACAATAAAAGCGCAAAATGCGCTTTTATTTAGTGTGTTCAGAGTTTGAGCTTAAGTATTGACTCAGTTTATCAATCAATAGATCTTGATGCTCAAGCTCAACTGATTTTTGAGTTTTTGCTTCAAGCAATTCGTGGCTTAAATTCAAAGCAGCCATAAGTAATGCTTTTTGATCGTTTCTGACAGTTGAACGTTGTTTCATTTGTTCAACTAAATCATTCAGATTTTTGGCGGCCGCTTTTAGTGCCTCTTCTTGCCCAGCCGGACAAGCAAATTGCTGCTCTTTACCAAGCAATTCAACAGTGACTCGCTGGTTTTGCAGCTCAGACATTAGCTTGCCTGTTGTGCGCTTTGTAATTTATCTAATAATGACGACAAGGTGGTGCTTGCATCTTTTTGTTTTTCTTCATTTTCAAGGGCTTCTAACTGTAATAACTCATTTTCATCAAGCAGTTTACTGTTTTGCTCTTTAAGCTCTGTAATATCAGTTTGCAACTGATTATTACGGGTAATTAGTTGGTCGATCAGTTGTTCGAGTTGTTGAAGAGTATTGTTGTTCATAAATGCGCTCATATAACTGTAATTAATGTCATGCAAATGTAAAGCAAAGTGTGTTTATTTGCCAGCATTTACGCTGGTTTTAGGTGATTTTTATTCTATGTTAAGGGATAATTCATGCTATTGGCTTTTTCATTCAGAAATGGTTCACGTAAACACCCGCTTTTGCTGTGACGATTGCCAAAGCAGTGTGCTTTATGGTTCACTAATTTTATTAAACAGCGTATGGCGAAAATAAATAATGCTTAGTTACAGACACTCCTTTCATGCGGGTAACCCTGCCGATGTACTTAAACATTTAGTGTTAGCGCAAGTGCTGGGTTATCAAACAATAAAAGATAAGCCGCTTGACTATATCGATACGCATTCGGGTGCTGGTTTTTTTGAGCTGGCAGCACCGGACGCGCAAAAAACCCAAGAGTACCAAGATGGCATAGAAAAACTTTGGCAACATACCAGTCAGCACGGTGCCTTAAACGACTACATTGAGTTAATAAAATCGTTTAATGAAAGTTCGTCTCTGGCGTTTTACCCAGGTTCACCAAAAATCGCCGAACACTTTTTGCGCCGCCAAGATAAGGGCTGGTTTTTTGAGTTGCATCCGCGAGATTTGGTATTACTTGAAGAAAACATGCAAGGTAAGCGCTCTATTCGAGTACGCGGCGAAAATGGGTTTGCGGGCTTAATTGGTTTATTACCGCCAGCTTCGCGCAGAGCCTGTGTGTTAATAGACCCACCTTATGAAATAAAAGACGATTACAATACGGTAGTACAAACCATTGTCAAAGCCCACCAACGCTTTGCGACGGGTACATATATGATTTGGTATCCGGTTGTGGACAGAGAACGTATTGATAATATGGAGCAGGGTTTAATTGACGCGGGAATTAAAAATATTCAATTATTTGAATTAGGTACCGAAGCAGACACAGAAGTACATGGTATGACCGCCTCTGGAATGATAGTTATAAATCCACCATGGAAGCTGAAACAAACGATGGATGACGTGTTACCTGAACTAGTAAGCTTGTTGAGTAAGCCTAGTGGTTTTTACCGTAGCGAGCAGTTAGTCGCCGAATAAAAATAAATAAGCCCAGTTTAACTGGGCTTATTTATTTGCTTAGATGTGGGGTATTATTACGTTCTTAATCAAAAGTAAACAGCGTTAAAGGTAGCAAGTTGGTTGCCTGCCTCATTTTGTAATACTAATTTTTCACCATTAATTTGCCATTGCGTTGCTGCCTGAAGCACAGCCGCCATCGCGCTTTCTTGTTCCATATTGTCATGACACATTTTTTGCGTGGTAGCTAACTGCGTAAAAGTCACTGCTTGCTTCGATACTTCATAACCGCCATTAAAGTTATTACATCCTAAAAAGCCGTGTACGGTGTTATCACTATTAAACTGAATAAATGGTTCTTTGGTATTCACTACAACGGGGTTGCCATCGATTGAAACGGCTTTGAAATAGGTGTTTACTAAGTCAACGTCTGGCTTTGGCGCTACTTTTGAAACAATAATTTCTAAAGGCTCTGATGAGGCCGTATTATCAAAAGGCGAGTTACTCGTTGTGCTGGTGTATAGCAAGTTTCCTTGATTATTAATGGTTGCACGCACGCTATAGCGGTGAGTTGGGTCAATCTTTTCAAGGTTATACTCAAGCTCTACTTTATAAGGCGGTGCGCCTACTAAATCAATTACCTGCTCAGAGATAACCGTTGCTGCCACATCCATTTTTGACACATCAACCAAGGTAACGGTTAGCTGTGAATTAGGCGCAATTAGGCTGCGATCTAAGTAACTAACTTGCACAGGTAAGGTGGTCATTGTTTGCGCCACAGCACTATTTTGTTGTGCTGCGTCATCGTTACATGCGCTCAGCATAAGTGTGCCACTTGCTAGAAAACACAAGCCTGCAATCGACTTTAACATTGAATTTGGCTTCGATGAGAACATAAGAGTTCCTTGATGGAGTATGGTATGAGGTCGCTAGCATACGGTTGAATTGCTTAATCATTGCTTAACTAGCAAATAAAGAAAGTCGAGATATAAAAAAAGGCGCTAGGCGCCTTGATTTATTACTTATTTTTTTACGTATTTAGTTAAAATTACAATACGCTGTCCATCAACACGTCCTTCAATATGTTCAGGGTTGCTGGTTAAGCCAATATTGCGCACGGCTGTACCGCGCTTTGCTGTTAAGCTGCTACCTTTCACATCTAAATCTTTTATTAACGTGACGGTGTCGCCAGCTTGTAGTACTACACCATTGCTATCAATGTGTTTAATATCATCATCTTCAGCAAGCGCTTGCTGCGCCCATGTTAATGTGTCTTCTTCAAGGTAAATCATATCTAGCGCGTCTTGTGCCCATCCGTTATCAGCTGCTAACTGAGTCAGCATGCGATAAGCAACAACTTGTACCGCAGGTGTTTGACTCCACATACTGTCATTTAAGCAATGCCAATGGGTCGGGGTTAAATCGCTATTGCCTTCAATTTGATCTTTACATGTTTGACAGGTGTAGATGCATTTATCTGAATGAGCTTCGGTAACAGGAGGAACTTCGTATACAGTTAGGTTGTCTGTTGCTGCGCAGAGTTCACATTGGTTACTGCTACGTTCTATTAAGGCTTGTTCAATGCTCATATAAGGGACTCTTTTTTGTGAGTTTATAAAAAAATAATAATCGCATTATACCTTATAACCATAACCTTTGGGTATGCTTAGAGCAGTTGTAAACTCAAAAACCCTATAAAAAATGAGGATACTAACAATTCTGCTCTAGGGTTATAAATTTAGTCTTATTTGTTTGTTTTTAATCTAATTAAAATTGCAGCAAGTCTTTAAAGTTTCACTATACTGGTTAAATAATAAAAAATAATGATGACATCACTGTTAAGTAGGAAGGTTAATGCCAAATAATCTAGAGGTAAAAAATTCATCTATTTTGGTTACTCAATATATTGCTAGGCAACCAATTTTTGACGGTGATAAAAGTATTTTTGCTTATGAGTTGCTCTATCGCGATTCAGTTAACAATGCTTTTCCTGTAGGAACAACTGACGGGCAAGCCACTGGGCGACTTTTTTTTAATGCGCTAATGCTGGTTGGCATAGAAAAGCTAACGCTCAATCAAACTGCGTTTATTAATTTATCGAGCGAGGGGCTTTTAGAGGATTTGCCTAAATTATTACAGCCTGAGAATACTGTAATTGAAATTGTTGAGCGTACTGAAAATATAGAGCTTGTTGTTGAGAGAGTGACAGAGTTAAAAAAAGCAGGATATGTATTTGCGTTAGATGACTACGACTCACATGAAAAATGGCAGCCATTACTCAGTTTGGTTGATTATATTAAGCTTGAAGTTGAAGAGCCGGTAATAAAAACCAGCATGTTGCTGAAAAAGCTCAAACGCAATTTTCCTAATATTAAAATAGTGGTAGAGCGAATTGAAACCTATGATGAATTTAGGCAGCTTAAAGAGGCTGGATGCGATTACTTTCAAGGGTTCTTTTTTGCACATCCAGAAATGTTAAGTTACAACAGTATCGAACCTCTAAAAATGGCTGTTTTAGACTTACTGCGTTGCACATCCCGCACAGATTTAGACTTTAATGAAATTAATCAACGCATTTCTAAAGATGTCGGTTTGACTGCACGCGTCCTAAAACTAGTGAATGCTCGCTCTGCTAATAAAAATTTAGTGATAACGTCTATTCCTCAGGCGGTTGTGTATTTAGGGGAAGATTCTATTAGAAAGTTTGTACGAGTATTGGCGCTAAGCGAGCTTGGCTCAGATAAGCCCAGTGAACTTACTCGTTTAGGCTTATGTCGAGCGCAGTTCATGCAAATAATTTTAGAACCAGGCGGAAAAGTCATTGCAGAACAAGGTTATTTAGTCGGCTTAATGTCGGTGCTTGATGCTATTTTAGATATGGAGCTGGAAGCTATTGCTAAAGAGTTTAGTTTAGGGGCTGAGTTATCTGGTGCACTATTAAGTTTTGAAGGCATGATGGGTAATTCTTTACATTTAATAAAAGCGGTAGAGGAAGATAATTGGCAATTGGCTAAAAAGTTGTTAGAAACTATTCGCCCAGCCTCGAATATTGAGACCGTATTTAGCGCCATGTTGGATGCACGCCAGTATGCGGATGAACTATTGGCCACCATTATTGAGCAAGACTAACGCAAAACGTTTGGGTATGATTGGCACATATTGATTTTACTTAGTATTACACCATGCGTTTATTTTTACCTATTACCACTATTTTAATTGCCTTAGCTTTATTAATTCCCGGGGTGACTCAGCCCGTACTGAGTATGGAAGGTAAAATTGATAAGTCTAAACTTGCTGAGGCGGGCATTGAAATGTTGGCAGATGAAGGAAATCAAAACACCCGTAATATGCTAATGATGATCTCGAGTATGTTGGGGTTAGATAAACTTGAAGGCGAGATCAGCGCTTATCAAAAAACGCGCAGTATTTGGGGCACCGTTAACGAACTGGCCGATAACAAAAACTACTTAGTGGCGATATTAGTGGCGTTTTTTTCAATGGTGATTCCAACAATTAAGCTGCTGCTTCAATTGTTGTATTGTGTGCTGAAGGAGACTTCGTTTAAGCACAATCTTGGTAAGGTGATTATCGGTTTAAGTAAATGGAGTATGGTGGATGTGTTTGTTATTGCATTAATAGTGGCTTACATGGCTGGTAATGCAAACGCGAACTCAGAAGATTTACTTAATATGCATGCTGAGTTTGGTACTGGTTTTTGGTATTTTACCGGCTATTGCTTGTTCGCCATTGCGGCCAGTAGCTTCATAAAGCCAGTAGTAAAAACCAGTTAATTATTGAGTTTTAAACACAGTTCCCATAAACTTTAAACGTCTATTTATTTTTAGGTTAATTCATTGCAACGTATTTACTGTATTTTACTCACGCTAACTTTGATACTCACTTTTGTGGGTCAAGCCGTTGCGTCTGTATCTATGGTATGTGATATGCCGCATACGAACATGGCAACCCATGCATCGATGCAGCATAGTGAGATGGCAATGAACGACGACGCTGATACAACAACCATGTCTATGGATTGCTGTAGTGAGCAAAGCACGTTAACCCAAGATTGCAGTTGCCCGATGAGTGCTTGTAGTTCGCATTCAGCCTTGCATGTAAACTCACTATTTATAGCCTCCAAATTACCCTCTGAAAAAGTGCAACATGCTGTAATACAGCATCAAGCTAACTTTGCATGTTCTCTTTACCGTCCTCCTATGCCTGCATAATTGCAGGGTAGGTGTATTTAAAATCTAGTTATTTAGCTTTTTGTCATCTATCTGCTTATAAATTTAATCGTTTTCATTCGTTATTATTAAATTTAAGTGGAGCAAGTGATGAATCACTTCGCAGTATTAAAATCCGTGTGTATAAGTAGCTTGTTGAGTATTAGTGTCTCTGTACACAGTGCTGAACTAGGTTTAAATGAGGCAATTAACTATGCCTTAAACCATGAGCCCTGGCTTAAAGCTAGCAAGCAAAAACAATCATCAATTGAAGCAAAAAGTATTGCCGCAGGAACCTTACCTGATCCAGTGCTTACATTAGGGTTAATGAACCTCCCAACTAATGGTTTTGCTTTTGATCAAGAAAATATGACCCAATTTAAGGTGGGAATTAGCCAATCACTGAGCCGAGGCGATAGCCTAGCACTTCAACAAAAGGCCCTTTCTCAGTCAGCTGCAGCAGAGCCTTGGCTGCGCAAAGATAGACTCGCGCAAGTAAAAACCATAGTTACTGAGTCATGGCTCAATGCTTATAGAGCGCAACGAAGCATTGCACTAATTGAGCAAGATAAAGCTTTGTTTACCCAGCTCATTGATATTACAGAATCAAGCTATGTAAGCTCGGTGGGCAAAACACGCCAACAAGATATTATTCGAGCGCAATTAGAGTTAACCCGCCTTGAAGATAAATTAATACAACTGGAGCAGCAGCTACAAGGTGCTAAAAAGCGGCTAACACAATGGTTGCCTATCGCTATGCTGAGCCAGCCTGTCAGTGATGACTTTTCAGAGCTTACAGCATTAAAAAACTACACCGAGTTAGAGTATCAGCAATTAATGACCATGCTATTAAAGCATCCTGCAATTATGGCAATGGATAATGCAATAGTGGCAAAGCAAACTCAAATTAGTGTGGCTGAGCAAGGCTATAAACCGCAAATTGGCGTTAATATGGGGTACGGTTATCGTGATGACATGCCAATGGGTGGCTCGCGAGCAGACCTTTTCTCTGTGGGTATAAGTATTGATTTACCGCTGTTTACCGATAACCGCCAAGACCAACTAGTAAATGCTGCCATTGCTGATAGCGAAGAAGCTAAAACACAAAAATTAATAGCCCTTAAAAAGCTACAAGGGATGTACTTTAAGGAAGTTAGCCAGTTAGCGCGGCTTCATCAGCGCGCCGAGCTTTATCAAGCCAAGCTGCTGCCGCAAATGGCTGAGCAAGCTCAAGCGACCCTAAATGCCTACACTCGCGATGATGGTAATTTCTCAGATGTGATGCAAGCGCGTATTAGTCAATTAAATGCCAAGATAGACGCCCTAAACATTCATGTTGATCAAAAGATAATTATTGCAAGGTTAAATTATTACGCCAGTGCTGATGATACCAGCTTAAAAAACACACCACAGCAGGAGCCGAGCTATGAATACTAATTTAAAATTATTACTGGTGGCTATATGTAGTGCGGCATTAACTACGGGGATATTATTAAGCTTACCTAGTGAGCACTCTATGCCAACTGACAGTAAAGCCAGTAGTAAAAAAGAGCCGCTTTATTGGGTGGCACCTATGGATAGTAATTATCGTCGTGACGAACCTGGTTTATCGCCCATGGGCATGGATTTAGTGCCTGTTTACGAAGAGTCAGACAGTGGCGCAAATGAAGGACCTGGCAGTATTAAAATTTCACCCACAGTGATTAATAATTTAGGTGTGCGCACCGCCCCTGTTGCGTTTGCTGCACTTGAAAATGAAGTTAACACGGTAGGTTATGTGCAATACAACCAAGAGCAGCTAATTCATATTCATCCGCGCGTAGAGGGATGGGTCGAAACCTTATACGTTAAAGCCGCGGGTGATCAGGTTAAACAAGATGAGCCACTTTATACCTTATATTCACCACAGTTAGTGAATGCACAAGAAGAGTTTGTTTTAGCGTTGAAGCGTAATAATCCGGTGCTAATTCGTGCCGCTAAAGCCCGTTTAAAATCACTCAATGTGTCTGATGGCTTTATTTCACGCCTGCAAAAAGGTCAGCAAGTACTGCAAAACATAACATTTTATGCCCGCCAAGGTGGTGTTGTTGATGAGCTTAATATTCGTGAAGGATTTTATGTTAAACCTGATACCTCAATGATGAGTATTGCTCAGCTTGATGAAGTATGGGTTGAGGCTGAGGTATTTGAGCGCCAAGCAGAACTTATCCGTGTTGGCTTGCCTGTAACCATGACACTCGATTATTTAAGTGGCCAACGCTGGCAAGGGCAAGTGGATTATATTTACCCTACCTTAGATGCTAAAAATCGTACTTTAAGAGTACGTTTGCGCTTTGATAACCAAGGCCATCAGTTAAAGCCTAATATGTTTGCTCAAGTCAGTATTCATAGTCAAGAAGCTGAAAAACAGTTAATCGTACCTAAAGAAGCTGTTATTCGCACTGGTAGCCAAAACCGTGTTGTAGTTGCACTTGGGGAAGGTCGTTTTAAATCGGTCGAGGTAACTTTAGGGCGAAGTGATGCGGCTAATACCGAAATTTTATCAGGTGTTATGGCAGACGATGAAGTGGTTACTTCAGCACAGTTTTTAATTGATTCAGAGTCGAGTAAAAACTCTGACTTTAAACGTATGCAAGCAGTTGCGCATAACAGTATGCAAATGAGTGATGCCAACCCAAATACGGCAACTGTGAATGGAGTAATTAATAGTATTGATGTTAATAATCGTATTGTGAATATCAGCCGTGAGGCAATTGAAAAGTGGGGCCGAGGACCTGCAACAATGGACTTTATACTAGCAAAAAATGTAATGACTGAGATGCTAAAGCCTAATGATGAAGTTACTTTTACCTTTAGCATTAAGCAAGGTGAATTTGTGATTCATACAATAACGCCTGTGCATGCTACGCACAGTCAGCATCACTAGGAGTGGTTATGATTACTGCAATTATTCGCTGGTCTGTTGTTAACCGTTTTTTTGTTTTATTACTGACCGCAATGCTGGTTGGTGGCGGCTTGTTTGCTGCAAAAAACACGCCTGTAGATGCCTTGCCCGACTTATCAGATGTACAGGTTATTGTTAAAACCTCTTATCCCGGGCAAGCGCCGCAAGTAGTGCAAGATCAGGTTACATTCCCGATTACCACGGCAATGCTATCGGTACCTGGGGCGCAAACAGTACGCGGTTTTTCTTTCTTTGGCGACTCCTACGTGTACGTTATTTTTGACGAAGACACTGATTTATACTGGGCACGAAGTCGTGTTCAGGAATATCTAAGTCAAGTATCTGCCCGTTTGCCTAGTACGGCAATTGCAGAGCTTGGCCCCGATGCCACCGGCGTTGGCTGGGTGTATTTATATGCACTCACTGATACCACCGGTAAGCATGACATCAGCCAATTACGCAGTTTACAAGATTGGTTTTTAAAATTTGAACTGCAAACTGTACCCGGTGTGTCCGAAGTGGCATCGGTAGGCGGCATGGTCAAACAATACCAAGTAAACGTTCAGCCCGATAAGCTTCGTGCTTATGGTATTCCGCTAAGCCTTATTCAAACTGCCATTAAGCAAGGCAATCAAGAAATGGGTGCATCGGTAGTTGAGATGGCAGAAGCTGAATACATGGTAACCAGTACTGGCTACGTAAAAAGTGTTGCTGATTTAGAAGCCATTCCTTTAGGTATAAACGCTAACGGTACTGCACTACAGTTACGTGATGTTGCTAATGTGCGTTTAGGTCCGCAAATGCGCCGCGGTGTTGCCGAGCTTAACGGCGAAGGCGAGGTGGCAGGTGGCGTAGTGGTTATGCGCTTTGGTGAAAACGCGCAAAAAACCATAGAGCTCGTTAAAGCTAAATTAGAGTCACTTAAAAAAGGGCTACCAGAGGGGGTTGAAATTGTACCTGTGTACGACCGCTCTCATTTAATAAAAGACGCAGTTGATAACCTCACTTCTAAATTGATGGAAGAGCTTATTGTAGTGGCTTTAGTGTGTGTGGTGTTTTTATTCCATGTACGCTCATCGTTGGTGGCTATTATTACCTTACCGTTAGGCATACTCACCGCTTTTATTATTATGTACTGGCAGGGTATTAACGCCAATATCATGTCATTAGGCGGGATTGCTATAGCGATTGGTGCTATGACCGATGGTGCGATTGTGATGATTGAAAATATGCACAAGCACATGGAGAAACAGCCACTAACAGATGAAAACCGTTGGCAAGTGGTGATTGATTCTGCCAGTGAAGTTGGGCCTGCGTTATTTTTTAGCTTATTAATCATTACAGTGAGTTTTATGCCGGTATTTATTTTAGAAGCTCAGGAAGGACGAATGTTTGCGCCATTAGCGTATACAAAAACCTATGCAATGGCAGCTTCTGCTGGATTAGCAATTACCTTAGTACCCGTACTGATGGGTTATTTCATTCGTGGTAAGATGATCTCTGAAAATAAAAATCCAGTTAACCGTTTACTGGTAAATAGTTATAAGCCGCTGTTAAATCTAGTATTAAAATTTCCGAAAAGTACCTTGCTGATTGCGCTAGTTATTACTTTAATGGGCTTTTATCCGATAAATAAAATAGGCAGTGAATTTATTCCACCTCTTGATGAGGGGGATCTAATGTATATGCCGACTACTTATCCAGGAATTTCAATAGGTAAGGCGCGCGAGCTATTGCAGCAAACCGACAAGTTGATTGCCACTGTGCCCGAGGTGAAAACCGTATTTGGTAAAATTGGACGAGCGGAAACGGCAACCGATCCGGCACCACTGACCATGATTGAAACCTTTATACAGTTTAAGCCTAAGGATCAGTGGCGCGAAGGCATGACCACTGAAAAGCTCAAACAAGAGCTGGATACTTTAGTTAAATTTCCTGGGCTAACTAACGCTTGGGTAATGCCAATTAAAACGCGGATAGATATGCTGGCTACAGGGATTAAAACCCCTGTGGGTATAAAAGTCGCGGGCCCTAATTTGAATGAAATTCAAAAAATAGGTCAACAAATAGAGGTATTACTTAAAGATCTTCCCGGTACGGCGTCTGTTTACTCAGAGCGTGTAGCGGGTGGGCGTTATATTAAGGTAGATATTAACCGTGAAAAAGCAGCGCGCTACAGTTTAAATATTGCTGATGTGCAACAAGTAGTCGCAACCGCTATTGGTGGCATGAATGTGACTGAAACGGTTGAGGGTCAAGAGCGCTATCCAGTAAATATTCGTTATCCGCAAGCGTACCGTGACTCCCCTGAAGAACTGATGCTTTTACCTATTGTTACTCCAACGGGTCAACGTATCGCACTTGCTGATGTGGCGGATGTATTTATTAGTGATGGCCCTCCTGGGATAAAAAGTGAAAATGCCCGTTTAAATGGTTGGAGCTTTATTGATATTAAAGATACAGATATTGGTAGTTATGTAGCAAATGCTCAGCAATTACTAAACGAGCAGCTAATTTTACCCGCAGGGTATTCTATAACTTGGGCAGGGCAATACGAATACATGGAGCGTGCTAAAGCTAAACTAAGTTATGTGTTACCGCTTACCTTAGCCATTATTGTAGTGCTGCTTTATCTTAACTTTAGAAGCTTCACCGAGGTATTTATTATTATGGCGACTTTACCACTGGCGATGATAGGCGGTATCTGGCTAATGTACTTAGAAGGCTTTAACTTCTCTGTTGCTGTGGGGGTCGGCTTTATTGCCCTTGCTGGGGTGGCCGTAGAAATAGGCGTTATAATGTTGGTGTATTTAAACCAAGCCTATAAAGCGCAGGTAGAGGCTGCTTCTAAAATGGGTAAAAGCTTGAGTGTAGAGCAGCTTAAACAGGCGATACTAGAAGGTGCCGGCTTACGTGTTCGTCCGATAATGATGACAGTTGCAACCATAGTTATTGGCTTATTACCGGTGCTTTATGGCACAGGCACGGGTAGTGAAGTAATGAGCCGAATAGCCGCCCCCATGGTTGGCGGTATGTTTAGCGCTATTATTTTAACATTGCTGGTATTGCCTGCTGTGTATTTATTGTGGCGAAAGCGCAACCTATAATATTTACATTGATTATGTAACTTGTACTGAAAATATCAGTACAAGTTAGGCAATCTTTTCTTTATCTACTGATTTTATTGCATTTCTTATTGGCATGATTCACGCATCTATTTAATCAATAGGTTTTAAAAAGTAAGGAACGCACATGCAAGTTAAAACAATTCAAGAAGTGTTCGATTGGACCGTTCAGTTTCATACACAAATGGCGGCTAATTTTTTTAGCGTAAGGGATTTACTTGGAGAGCATAACAAACAGTTAATCGATTATTGTGTTGAGTATGAAAAAAAACTCGCTGAGGATTTAATTGGATTTAAAGCAATCACTGAAATAAATACTTTAGATACATACTGCTATGAATATTTTTCAGAGCACTCAGAAATCATCAGCTTTACTGATTTAGACCGCAGTAATGAGCTAGATGAACTAGCGATTCAAGATTATTTATCTCAGCAGCATCAAAAAGTATTAAATGCATACAGTTATTTGGCAGATAAAGCGCAGTCACCAGAGGCTCAAGAAAAGCTAGGGGAGATCTTACAGCTCGAAGAGCAAGGTTTGAAGCAGATGATGCAAAGTATTAACCGTCATGCAGACATGTAGCACTGGGTGTTATGCATAAAAAAGGCGCTATAATTAGCGCCTTTTTCGTGTTCATGATAATAGAGCTGATTTAACTTTGCTCTACATCAACCACTAAGTCACTCGTAATTGACTCAAGTGCATTAATAACTTCTTCTTTATTCAATCCGTTAGGCAGGCTAACGGTGGCAACAGCACTAAATATAGGCACTCCCCAGTTTGGCGCACTTTGCTGCCTAGAGTTTAAGTTTGTAATGTTCGCGCCTTTATGGCGAATAACACTTGCTAGCTCTTGCACTATACCAGGGCGATCGTTACCGGTGATCACAAAATTAAGTTGCTCAAGCTCTACAGGCTCAATTTCAGTGTTGCCCTTTTCAATGCGAACATCTAACTTAGGAAGCCCATTGAGCGCATTTTGAAATGTCTGTAAATGCTCTTCAGCCACTTCAACCTGTATAATGCCTGCAAAGTGCCCGAGTAAGTGACTCAAATTACTGCTTAACCAATTGCCATGGTTTTCTAATATAACCGATGAAATACTTTCTACTAAACCGGGGCGATCTTCCCCTAAAATAGTTATTACCAACTGCTTCATAATAGTTCTCTTTTTAAGCCCAAATGAAAAAATAAATGCATAGGCATTAAGTGATGCTATCTAATGTATGTGATTCTAAATGTATGTAAAAGCTAACCACAAAAGGATTGTTACATCTTAAGAGGTTACTTTGTTGTTGTTATATTAGATGCCCATAGAGTATTGTCTTGGATAAATAGTTTGTCCAATTAATAATTGATTTAGTTCATTAAGAACGTATAAATAAATACAATCACTACTACAAACAATACTTTAATCTTATTTAAAATCGTGATTTTGCTTAAAATCCACTCATAAAGTTGAAAGTTTAATCTGCAAAGACAAACAGACTCTATATAAGTAAAGAATTATTACGACTGTAACATTACTGTCACTTTGATGAAATATAATGCGCCCAACGTTAAGATATAAGGGTGTTTTGATGACTTCAAATCCGAATAAACCGACTTTTAATACGGATCGAAGCCGTCTATTTAAAGACCGGTTTGCTAAGTTTGGCATAACCGCAGGCGGTATAATGGTATTAATAGCACTGCTATTGATCTTCTTTTACCTTCTTTATGTAGTGCAGCCTATTTTCGAGTCAGCTAAAGTTGAAAAACGCGCTAGCTTTAATGTTGCTAATGCTGAGCAAATAGTAGGGCTTGGTGTTGAGGAGCAAACTGAGGTTGCTTATTTACTTGATGATCAAGGTCAAGTTAACTTCTACAGTGTTGATAAAGCAAAGTTTGGTAAAAAACTAAAAACACTTAATGCTACTTTACCCGCGCAGGTAACCAGTTTTGCAAATAGTGCTCCCTTTCAAGGGCATTATGCGTATGGTTTAGAAAATGGCACAGTGACAATTGTAGCGCCTAAGTTTTTAGTCACCTTCCCTAATAATGAGCGTAAGCTAACTCCGCGTTTAGGTTATCCACTGGGTGAAATGGCACTCGAAGTTGATGAGCAAGGTACAGCTATTAAGCGTTTTGCCTTTAGCCATTATGAAGACAAAACAGCCGTTGTGGCACTTACTGCCGATAAGCGTGTGGTATTTAGTAGCTTTGTAGCCGAAGAAAATATGTTTACCGGTGAAGTTGAATGGCAAGTAGAGCGCACCGAGCTTAACGTTGATGGTCGCGTAGATGAGCTATTAATGTCGCCAGATACCACCCGCACATTTGTTCGCTCTGCCAATCAAATTTACGTATTCGATACCCGCTATCCAAGTGAAGTTGAGCAAATTCAATTATTATCTGCCAATGAAGAAAACGCGAATATAGTGTCATCGCAACTATTGGCTGGTGCAAACTCACTGATGTTGGCCAATGATAACGGTGAAATATCCCAGTGGTTTGAAATCAATACAGACTCAGGGCGTGAATTTCAAAAAATCCGTTCGTTTGAAACTACCAAACAAAGCAAGCTGAATATTTTTACTGAGTTTTATCGTCGTACCTTTTTTACAACAGGTCAAAATGGTGAATTAGGGCTTTATTACACCACCAGTGAAGCAAAGTTATGGCAAGGTAAAGTCAGTGATGGTGAAATTGAACAGTTTGCTATTGCTCCGCGGTCAAATGCGGCGCTAATTTTAGCTGATAACAAGCTGACGGTTTTAGAAATTCATAACGAGCATCCAGAAGTAACGTGGTCAGCGCTTTGGCAAGAGGTGTGGTACGAAGGTTACCCAGAGCCGGGTTATATTTGGCAATCTACTTCTGCCAGTGATGATTTTGAATCGAAGTTTTCACTAGTACCAATTTCATTTGGTACTTTAAAAGCTGCTATGTACGCAATGTTATTTGCTGTACCTATTGCTATTTCAGCCGCTATTTATACTGCTTATTTTATGTCGAGCGAATTGCGCCGTGTGGTAAAGCCAACGGTTGAAATAATGGAAGCTCTGCCTACGGTAATACTCGGCTTTTTAGCTGGCTTGTGGTTAGCGCCTTTAATTGAAGAGCACTTGCCGGCTATTGTTGGTTTACTGGTGTTACTGCCATTGGGTATTTTAGCAACCGCTTTAGGCTGGAATAAATTACCTGCGGTTATTCGCCATAAAATCCCTGAAGGTTCACATTCAATTTTATTAATACCTGTGGTGTTATTTATTGGTTGGTTGTCGTTTGCGATGAGCGAAAGTATTGAGTTATGGATGTTTGATGGCAATGTGCGTCAATACCTAACCAATGAATTAGGCATGACCTTCGATCAGCGTAATTCATTAGTAGTGGGTATCGCGATGGGCTTTGCGGTTATTCCAACTATTTTCTCAATTGCCGAAGATGCGGTATTTAGTGTGCCTAAACATTTATCAAATGGCTCGTTAGCATTAGGTGCTACGCAGTGGCAAACCCTAATTCGTGTGGTGTTATTAACCGCCAGCCCAGGTATTTTTTCTGCAGTAATGATGGGATTAGGCCGTGCCGTAGGCGAGACTATGATTGTACTTATGGCTACCGGTAATACCCCAATTATGGATTGGAGTATTTTCCAAGGCATGCGTACCTTAGCCGCTAATATCGCCGTCGAAATGCCAGAGTCGGAAGTAGGGAGTTCGCATTACCGAATTCTATTCTTAGCCGCCTTTGTATTATTCATATTCACCTTTATTTTCAACACCGTTGCTGAGTTTGTTCGTCAGCAGCTGCGTGAAAAATACAGCTCAATGTAAGTGGAGAAACACGACATGGTAAAGCAGTGGTTTAGGTCTGGTTCTCCTTGGATTTGGATGACCGGTGGTGCTGTCAGCATCAGTTTAATTTCAGTAATTGGTTTACTCGCCATGATTGCATGGAAGGGATTAAGCTTTTTTTGGCCATCTCAAGTTATGCAGTATGAGCTTGAAGGTTCAATTGCCAAGCAAACCGTTATTGGTGAAATTTATGACCGTGAATTAGTACCTAAGTCGCGTTTAGCGGCAACCGGTATTGATGTTTCTAAATTTGAAAAAGACGAGGTTGAGCGTTTACTAATTAAAACAGGTAACCGTGAGTATGTTGATTTAGATTTTCGCTGGATACTCGAAACCGATATCAAACAAAGCTCAGCGCCTAAAGCACTTGCGGTGTTTGAGCGCAGCAAAAACGGTAATTTTTACGGGTATGTAGAAAGCGTCATTAAAGACGGTCAGACGGTAACAGCAGATAAAGTTGAAACCTTACATGACCTTGTAGAGCGTGCGGTTGACTTAAACGACGAAGCGCTTGATTTACAAAATGGCGACATAGGGCATATTAACTATGAGCTAGAGCGTTTACGTTTACAGGAAAAAGCCTACTTGCTTGATAACGAGCTAACCGACGAACGTGTTGCTGAACTTGCTCAAGCGCGTGCTGATTTACGTACGAAATATGGCGAATTAGAAAAAGAGTTATTCGCACTGCGTAAACAGGCTAAACGTGACCAAGTAACCGTAAAGGATATGCGTGGTGAGGTTGTTACAATCCCGCTATATCAAGTGTTGGATGTATGGTTTCCAAACGATATGGGCTTTTTTGCTAAACTAGGTCATTACTTTGTGCAGTTAGGTAAGTTTGTTTCAGATGACCCACGTGAAGCCAATACCGAAGGTGGCGTATTTCCTGCTATTTTTGGTACGGTATTTATGGTGATGTTAATGGCTGTGATTGTAACGCCATTTGGCGTGGTTGCTGCTATTTACTTACATGAATATGCGGCTAAAAACGCAATTACTAAAATGATCCGTATTGCGGTTATTAACTTGGCGGGTGTTCCGTCCATTGTATACGGCGTATTTGGCTTAGGCTTCTTTGTTTATATGGTTGGTGGTAGTGTTGACCAATTATTTTATCCTGAGTCATCGCCTACCCCTGTATTTGGTACACCTGGCGTGATGTGGTCGGCACTTACCTTGGCTATATTAACGTTGCCTGTGGTAATAGTGTCAACCGAAGAAGGTTTATCTCGTATTCCTAGTACAGTGCGCGATGGTTCATTAGCACTGGGTGCGACTAAGGTAGAAACGCTATGGCGAATCATTATTCCTATGGCCAGCCCTGCAATTATGACGGGGTTAATTTTAGCGGTTGCTCGTGCTGCGGGTGAAGTTGCACCGCTTATGCTGGTGGGTGTGGTAAAAATGGCGCCAACGTTACCGCTTGATGGTAACTTCCCATATATACATTTAGACAGAAAGTTCATGCACTTAGGTTTTCATATTTACGATGTTGGCTTTCAAAGCCCGAACGTTGAAGCGGCGCGTCCGCTGGTATATGCAACGGCCTTTTTGTTAGTGTCGGTTATTATTACCCTTAACATCACAGCCATTGGTATACGTAACCATTTACGTGAAAAATTCAGATCGCTTGAGCATTAATTTAGTATAGGTAACAAACATGATTACAGTCGCTCCAAAAGTAAACCAAGCAAAGCCAAGCTTGAAGTTAGATTTAAATAATTTAACAGACGAACAAAAAGCGCTAGAAATTAAAGATCTCGACCTTTACTACGGTGATAAACAAGCACTGAGTAAAGTAAATATGAATATTCCTAAAGGCCAAGTAACGGCATTTATCGGCCCGTCAGGTTGTGGTAAATCAACCTTATTACGTTGTATTAACCGCATGAACGACTTGGTTGATATTTGTCGTATTGAAGGCGAAATCATGCTGCATGGGCAAAATATTTACGATAAAAGCGTTGATGTTGCAGCCCTTCGTCGTAATGTCGGCATGGTGTTTCAGCGTCCAAACCCATTTCCAAAATCAATTTATGAGAATGTGGTTTACGGTCTTCGCCTGCAAGGCATTAAAGAAAAGCGTAAGCTAGATGAAGTGGTAGAGCAATCGCTACGTGGTGCGGCTCTTTGGGATGAAGTAAAAGACCGACTGCACGATAGCGCATTTGGTTTATCGGGTGGTCAGCAGCAACGTTTAGTTATTGCCCGCTCTATTGCGATTGAGCCTGAGGTATTACTACTTGATGAACCAACATCAGCACTCGATCCGATTTCAACCTTAGTAATCGAAGAGCTAATTAATGATTTAAAGAATAAATTTACTGTGGTTATTGTTACTCACAACATGCAACAAGCGGCCCGTGTTTCTGATCAAACAGCGTTTATGTATATGGGTGAGCTGATTGAGTATTCTGATACTAATACCTTATTTACGACGCCTACGAAGAAAAAAACAGAAGATTATATTACTGGTCGTTACGGCTAGTCGGGTTAAAACGCGAAAGCAATGAATTATTAAAGAAGGTCATTATGGAACACAACATTAATAAACATATTTCTGGTCGTTTTAATCAAGAGCTAGAAGATGTTCGTAACCATGTATTAAGCATGGGTGGATTGGTTGAGCAACAACTTAATAGCGCGCTTGATGCAGTAAGCCAAAACGATGCGGTATTGGCACAAAAAGTACGTGAAAACGACTACAAGGTTAATGCAATGGAAGTCAGTATTGATGAAGATTGCACCCGTATTATTGCTAAGCGCCAACCAGCAGCCAGTGATTTACGTTTGGTTATTGCAATAGCAAAAACCATTGCCGATTTAGAAAGAATTGGCGATGAAGCTAAGCGAATTGCTAAAGTTGCACTAGACTCATTTACTAAGGATCAACAAGATTTATTAGTAAACATTGAAAATATGGGTCGCCAAGTATCTAAAATGTTGCATGACGTTTTAGATGCGTTTGCACGTATGGATGTGCAACGCGCATTTGAAGTGCATAAAGAGGATGCTAAAGTAGATAGAGAGTATGAAGCAATTACTCGTCAAATAATGACCTACATGATGGAAGATCCGCGCTCAATTCCAAAAATTATGGATTTAGTATGGTCTGTTCGCTCATTAGAGCGTATCGGTGATCGTTGTCAAAACATCGCTGAATATGTCATTTATTTTGTAAACGGCAAAGATATTCGTCATACATCTCAAGAAGATATTGAAAAATCACTGTAGTGATACGAATAACTAAAAAATATCAAAGGCAGTAATACACTGCCTTTTTTATTTTTTGTAAATAATTGAATAAGAAAAAGCGTTCACAATCTAGCTTAATGCTGTAAAATTCAGGTTGAACAGCATATTGAATTGATTAAAGGGTCAGTTATGCCAACAAATTTTTTAGGTGTTTTTGCAAAATCACCTATAAAGCCAATAGAAGAACACATCAGAAAGGCTCATCAAGCTAGCGAAAGTTTGATACCTTTTTTTAATCATGTTTTTAAAGAAGAGTGGCAACAAGCAGAAGAGCTACGTTTAACCATTCGTAATATAGAACGTGAAGCTGATGAAATGAAAAGAACTATACGTTTACAATTACCTGGCGGATTATTTATGCCGGTAGAGCGTACAGATCTGCTCGAATTAGTAACCCAACAAGACAAAATTGCTAACAAGGCAAAAGACATTGCTGGGCGTGTAATTGGTCGTGAGATGATCATACCAAAAGAGATTCAAGAAGACTTTTTGGCATACGTAACTCGTTGTGTTGATGCAACTAAACAAGCATCTAAAGCGATCAATGAGTTAGAAGAATTGTTAGAAACGGGCTTTAAAGGCAGAGAAGTAACTCTGGTTGAAAAAATGCTCGTAGAATTGGATGCCATAGAACAAGACACGGATGAAATGCAAATTAGAATACGCCGCCAACTACGTAAAGTAGAAAGTGAGCTAAATCCAGTTGATGTGATGTTTTTATACAAAATCATTGAATGGGTTGGCGAGCTTGCAGATATTGCAGAGCGCGTAGGATCACGTCTTGAGCTGATGTTAGCTCGTTAATTTAAAATCAGTTCAAACACGAAAGATTAAGGTTACACAATGGATATCATTGCATCTTACGGCACGGTATTAATTTTAATTGCCGCAGCAGTCGGCTTTTTTATGGCTTATGGTATTGGCGCAAACGACGTTGCCAACGCGATGGGTACATCAGTAGGTTCAAAAGCACTTACCATTAAACAAGCGATTTTTATCGCGATGATTTTTGAGTTCGCAGGTGCTTATTTAGCGGGTGGTGAAGTAACATCAACAATTCGTAAAGGGATTATTGATGCGGCACCATTTGCCGATATTCCTGAGCTGATGGTTTTAGGTATGATCGCCTCTTTATTCGCCGCAGGCAGTTGGTTATTAATGGCCTCATTTTTAGGTTGGCCGGTATCGACTACTCATTCAATCATTGGCGCTATTATTGGTTTTGCTCTAGTTGCAGTAGGCACAGAGGCTATTCAATGGGGTAAAGTTGCCGGTATTGTAGGTAGCTGGGTTGTAACGCCAGCGATATCAGGTTTTATAGCTTACTTAATATTTATGAGTGCGCAAAAGCTGATTTTTGACACCGACGCTCCACTTAAAAATGCAAAGCGCTTTGTACCAATATACATGGGTTTAGCTGGCTTTATCATGGCACTTGTGACCATTAAAAAAGGCTTAAAGCACATTGGTATTAATTTAGGTACCGTTGAAGGTTTTGCTATTTCTATTGGTATAGCGGTACTGGTTGCTGTTATTGGTAAAATTGCTATTTCTCGTTTAAATATCGATCCTAAAGCGGATAGAGAGATGCAGTTTAACAATGTAGAAAAAGTATTTGCGGTACTTATGGTACTAACAGCTTGTTGTATGGCATTCGCTCATGGTTCTAACGATGTTGCTAATGCAATTGGGCCTCTAGCTGCTGTTGTAAACATTGTTGAAAACAATGGTGAAATTGCGAAGAAAGCCGCTATTGCTTGGTGGATATTACCACTAGGTGGTTTAGGTATTGTTGCCGGTCTTGCTATTTTAGGTAAAAAAGTAATTAAAACCATTGGTGAAGGTATTACTCATTTAACACCAAGCCGTGGTTTTGCTGCTGAATTAGCTGCTGCCTCTACCGTTGTTATTGCATCGGGCACAGGCTTACCTATTTCAACCACACAAACCTTAGTAGGCGCTGTGTTGGGTGTAGGTATGGCACGTGGAATTGCCGCACTTAACATGGGTGTAATAAGAAATATTGTAGTTTCTTGGGTAATTACATTGCCAGTTGGTGCTGCCCTTGCTATTGTTATTTTCTACGTACTAAGAACCGCCTTTGGGGTTTAATAAAAAGTACTTAAAAGACTTTTAGCTTGAAAAGATCTCAATGCCCTTGGTGTTGGGGTCTTTTTATTTGTGGAAAGAAAAATGACCAATCTCCCTAGTATTAAACAGCTGCAGTATTTATTAGCTGTACATCAACATCAACATTTTGGCCGAGCAGCAAGTGCCTGTTTTATTGGTCAGTCAACGCTGAGTACTGCGATTCAAAACCTAGAGGAAACTTTAGGATGTCAGCTTATAGAGCGAGAAAATCGCAGCCTAATGTTTACCACTATTGGTGAAGAGGTGGTTGAGCGTTCAAGAAAAATAATCAACGATACTATTAGTTTAAAAGAGTTAACTAAAAGCTTTTTAACACCGCTTAGTGGTACATTAACGGTAGGTGTTATTCCTACGATTGCGAGCTTTATTGCAGCGCCTTTGTATCACTTTTGTCAGCAAACATTTGTAGATTTAGAGTTGGTACTGATTGAAGACACCAGCGATAAGTTACTTGATAAGTTAGAGCATGGTCAAATTGATTTAGCATTATTAGCGCTGCCCTACGAAACCGATAAATTTCATACCCAAGTATTAGCGCAAGATCACTTTAGTTTAGTGCACCATAAAGACTACACACCAGCTAAAGGCATTGAAGACTTTAATTTACTACCAGAAGCCAGTGTATTTTTACTTGAGCGAGAACACTGTATGACAGGGCATGCGCTCAGTGCGTGCCACTTAAATCGCTCTAGCTGTATAAATCCCTTTGAGGCGGCTAGCTTACATACTTTATTGAGTATGGTTGAGTATAAACTTGGCGTGACGTTTTTGCCGCAAATGGCGATTAATGCGGGTATTTTAGAAAACAAAAACATGCTAGCTACGCCATCGCAAGGCGATGCCTATCGCGATATTGGTGTATTGTGGCGTAAAACAACAGGGCGCATTCGTGACTTTAAATTGTTTAGCCAACAACTAGAGGTCTTTTTGAAAAAGCAGTGCAGTGTTGATTTTAAATAGGTAAAAAAAAGCGTATTTTAATTAATACGCTAAATAACACGGGGAATTATAGAGGCTGCTTATGCTGGCTGTGGTAGCTCTCTAGCGGCGGTAAAAATAGTAAGTAAACCCATACAACAACATTAAAATACGGGACTAGCCCAAGCACTGTAAAGGTTTTTACAGGGTAGCCTTTAATCTGGGCATACTTGTAACATTGAAGCGCAATAGCAAAGTGTATAAACAATAATAACGTGATTAGTTGCGTCATAAACATCCTCCTTATGCCCCTATGTCCACCTTTAACAGTATAGACATCTAGACGATAAGAAATAAAGATGTCATGTAAAATCAAGGTAATCACTTAATTTTCATGACATTGTGCTGCCGATAAGCAAAGTATAGGTTAGATGGGCAAATTTGGAAGTAATAAATTGCTTAAATTTGTTTATTAATGTTTATAGTGACGTGAGGGTGTCTTGATAAAAAATAGGGTTGTTTTTAATTTTCTCTAACTCAATCAGTACCTTGTCAATTGGTACAGGGCGAGCAATAAAGTAGCCTTGCCCGTAGTCGATACCAATTTCTTTAAGTGCAAAAAATACTTCTGCGGTTTCTACATATTCGGCAACAGAGCGCTTATCTAGTGAGCGACTGATGTCATTTATGGCTTTCACTAGCGCTAAGTCAATGGAGTCATTGAGCATATCGCGAACAAATGAGCCGTCAATTTTTACGTGTTGGGCTGGTAATTGTTTAAGGTAATTAAAGGTACTGAAGCCGGTGCCAAAGTCATCAATTGAAAAGTGGCAACCTAAATTATTTAGTCGTTCAATCATTTTTCGTGTCGCCGCTAAATTATTAATACTGGCCGATTCGGTTATTTCAAAAATAATTTTCGCAGGAGACACTTGATACTTCTCAAGGGTCGACTCTATTAATGGCAGCAAACGCTCATCTAAAAATGACTGTGCCGATAAGTTTATTGCAATCTGAAGAAGCTCTGGATGTGCAGCAACACTCGCAATGCTGTTACGAATAACACATTGGTCCATTAAAAAGGTATCGTTAAGCATTTCCAATGAGGGAATAAATTGATTAGGGTAAATAAGTTCGTCGTCTAGCTTTAACCTTAGCAGTACTTCAAAGTAGGCAACCTGATTAGTTTTAAAATCCCAAATGGGTTGATAATGAAGCTCTATACTGTCTTGTTGGAGTGCTTGACGTACCCCATGGCCCCACTCTAAACCCGTTTGCAGCGCATTGTTCTCACCATCTTGTTTTGAATAACAATGTACTAAGTTACGGCCTAAATTTTTAGCAATATATAACGCAATATCTGACTGCTTTAAGCATTCATTTGGATCGCAGTTATCAGCGGTAATTTGGGTTAAACCAATCGAGCAACTAATTGAATAGATTTGCTCTTCAGATTTAAATTGGTTGCCTTCAATGGCACTACAAATCCCTTCTGCAATTAAATGTGCATCCAATAAATTGGTATTTTTAAGTATCACCGCAAACTCATCACCACCGACACGGCAGATCAGATGCTCATTACTAATATTGGCAATAAATAGCTGCGCCACTTCTTTTAAAACAATGTCACCTTGTTGGTGGCCTTTACTGTCATTTATTATTTTAAAATGGTCAAGGTCAATATAAATAAGCGCATGTTCAATATTTGTATGGGTGTTTTCGCTCTGGCATATATAGTTAAGCTGTTGGTCAAAATAATAACGGTTGTGTAGTCCTGTTAAGGTGTCATGCAGGGCTAAATGGCGCAATTGCAACTCTGCTTGTTTGCGCTCATGAATGTTATCGAGTGTGGCGGTGATAGTGGCGTTGTTGCTGCTATTTTTTATTAACTGAAGCCGACATTCTACCCACACTGAGTTACCATTTTTTTGGCTCAGCTTAACTTCTATTTTTTGTTTGTTCGCACCACCTTGTAAAATATCATCAATTGTTGATTGTAATGACTGTTTATGTTCAGTGGTACAAAATGCAGTGAGTGGTTGTTGTAAGGTCGACTTAACTCCAAAGCCGCTCAGAGATTCCCACGCAGGGTTTATAAAGCGAATATTCCCTTGTTGGTCTAGTTCAAGTACAACCGTGTTTAAGTGCAATAAAATACGCTGATGTGCTGAAAACAGGTCGCGATATTTAACTTCACTAATACTTAGCTGCTGTACCTTATTAGCAAACTCAGCATAGCTCACCATAAAATCTTCTCGACGAGCAGCATGATCGCAGACTTTATTTAAAAATGAGGGATCGTAAGGAGCACGAATAAAATCAGTAACGCCAGAAAGTAATAATTGCTCAGCGTAATCGGCATCGTTTTTATCAATAATAGTAACAATGGCTTGTTGAGGGTTATGCTGCAGAATCTTTTCAACTAATTGATTTGAACTCTCAGCTTGTGCTGCAGTGGCATCGAGTAGCACGATAGCAAACGGCTGCTGATTATAGGCACTTAACGCGGCTTTTTCGTTAGTAACATGAGTAATTGCAAAGTTTAGCTTTAACTGTTCACTCATATCATTTGCCCTGCTGGCAAAGGGTTCTAATAACAATAGGTTTAAGCGACTACTTTTTTCTAAATGGCTCGACAACACGTTTGCTAGTATTTGCGGCAATATATCTTGGCGTTCAAAAGGCAGTACCGCATCTATACCATAGCTACGCGCGGTAGTTTCGGCGATACGCTCACAATAAATGGGCGGAATTAGCAAAATAGGCGTGTTTTTCGGCGTTTTAAGTAAACCAGAGCGGATCATACGTGAAAACCGCCAACCATCAATTTTACCTACATCTAAGCCGGTTATGATTATATTTACACTTTGGTTTTTTAATATTTTTAACGCATCTTGGCTGTCTGAGGCTTCAATAAACTCAAACACACTAAGCCTCTCCAGCGTGGCACGTATAGTCTGGCGCTCATCATTACTTGCATTTAATATTAGCAATTTAAGCTGTTTCGCCACTTAGGTACCACTCCGAGAAATGCAGATCATAAAACTGTAAGAGTAATGATATTTAGCCATAAGAACAAGCGTATTTAACCGCTATTTTAAATGTAGTTCATTAGTGGCCAATTAGGGAGAATATAAGGGATATTTTGAGCTTCGTTACTAATAGTTAAATACCCAAACCACCTCAAAATGCAGAATTCAGCGCTTCACAGGGGCTTAATATCAAGGCGATACTTTGCAGTAATGGTAGTCCCTTTCAAGAAGTAGCAACGATGAGAGTATGCCCCTGTGAAACGCCCACGGGTTGGCTTAAAAGCGATTTATACTGCGTTATTGATATTAATAATAGAACCACTATTATTTGCAATCAATGCCTTGCCTAAATCGCTTTTAATTCCAACTGAAACTCGCATTTTGAGGTGGTTTGGGTATACACTTGGCGCGATTTTAAATGATGTGGAATTCTAACAATGCGCGTAGCTGATTTTAGCTTTGACTTACCTGATGAATTAATTGCTCGTTTTCCTAAAGCAGACAGAACCAGTAGCCGTTTATTGAGCTTAGATGGGCCGAGCGGTGCTGTTGAGCATAAAATATTTAGTGACATTCTCGAACTGGTTAACGAAAACGACTTATTGGTTTTTAACAACACCAAAGTAATACCTGCGCGTATGTTTGGTCAAAAAGAATCTGGCGGTAAAGTTGAAGTGCTGGTAGAGCGTGTATTAGACGAGCACCGGGTTCTTGCGCACATTCGTGCTAGTAAATCGCCAAAACCGGGCAATGTACTCATTTTAGAGGGCAAAGCAAAAGCCATTATGGTGGCACGCCACGATACGTTATTTGAGCTTGAGTTTGACCGCAGTGAAAATGTGCTCGACATTTTAAATGATGTTGGCCATATGCCGCTTCCTCCTTACATTGATCGCCCAGATAATGAAGCGGACCGAGAGCGATACCAAACAGTATATGGTGAAAAGCCAGGCGCCGTTGCAGCACCAACAGCAGGCCTTCATTTTGATGATAAACTCATGGCTGCACTTAAAAATAAAGGCGTACAAATGGCCTTTGTTACCTTGCATGTTGGCGCAGGTACATTCCAGCCGGTTAGGGTAGAAAGTGTTGATGAGCACATCATGCACTCTGAATATATTGAAGTGCCGCAAGCTGTGGTGGATGCGGTTGCAAGCACTAAAGCCAAAGGCGGGCGTGTGATTGCGGTAGGTACAACTTCAGTTCGCTCACTAGAGTCGGCTGCAAAAATACATGGCGGCAAGCTAGATACTTACTTTGGCGATACCGATATCTTTATTTTTCCGGGTTATCAATTTAACGTTGTTGATGCCATGGTCACCAACTTCCATTTACCTGAATCAACCCTAATTATGCTGGTTAGTGCCTTTGCAGGGCAAGACAATATTATGGGTGCTTACAATACTGCGATTGAACAACAGTATCGCTTTTTTAGCTATGGCGATGCGATGTTTTTGACCCGTAAATAATTTACAGCGTTATCGGTTTTTATTTTACTCCTAAGCACAGTGAATTTATCACTGCTAATAGTAATAGGGTGGTAAAAAGGGTAGAATCGAGCGGTTAAATTATAGCTTGTTGGACTGTTTTTCCGACACAGAGGATATTATGAAATTTGAATTAGACTGCACCGATGGCAAAGCACGCCGCGGTCGCTTGATTTTTGACCGAGGTGTAATAGAAACACCAGCGTTTATGCCTGTAGGCACTTATGGCACGGTTAAAGGCATGACACCTGATGAAGTTAAAGCAACGGGTGCACAAATCTGTTTAGGCAATACATTTCACTTAATGTTGCGTCCAGGCACTGAAATCATCAAACAGCATGGTGATTTACACGATTTTATGAACTGGGACTTCCCAATTCTTACTGACTCAGGTGGTTTCCAAGTATTTAGCCTTGGCGCAATGCGTAAAATCACTGAAGAAGGCGTAATGTTCCAATCGCCAGTTAATGGTGATCAAATTATGATGTCGCCAGAGAAATCAATGGAAGTGCAGCGTGATCTTGGCTCAGATATCGTGATGATATTTGACGAATGTACGCCATATCCTGCCACTGAAAAAGAAGCCAAAGACTCTATGGAGCTTTCTCTTCGTTGGGCTAAGCGCTCAAAAGAAGGGCATGGCGACAACCCGTCAGCATTGTTTGGTATTATTCAAGGCGGTATGTATCCTGAGCTTCGTGCACAATCACAAGCGGGCCTTGAAGAGATTGGTTTTGATGGCTATGCGCTTGGTGGTTTATCGGTTGGTGAACCTAAAAATGAAATGATTAATATTCTTGATCATTGTGCTTATAAAATGCCAGAAAACAAACCACGTTATTTAATGGGTGTAGGCAAGCCAGAAGACTTAGTTGAGTCGGTTCGTCGTGGTATTGATATGTTTGACTGTGTAATGCCAACGCGTAATGCACGCAACGGTCACTTATTTATTACAACGGGTACCATTAAAATCCGTAACGCAGTGCATAAAACAGATACAGGTCCACTTGATCCAGAGTGTGATTGCCATACCTGTAAAAATTATTCGCGCGCCTACTTGCATCATTTAGACAAATGTAACGAAATTTTGGGTGCACGACTAAACACTATCCATAACTTACGATACTATCAACGTGTTATGGAAGGTTTGCGTAATGCTATTAGCGAAGGTCAACTAGAGACATTTGTCCACGATTTTTACGCTCGCCGAGGCCTAGAAGTGCCAGAGCTAGCTGATACAACAAATTAAAATTTAAAAATTAAAGAGGAAGTATTATGAGTTTATTTATTTCAAACGCGCATGCAAGCGCTGGTGCACCTGCAGCAGGCGGTGCTATGGAAATGCTAATTATGTTAGCGATTTTTGGTTTGGTTTTTTACTTTTTAATTTACCGCCCGCAAGCAAAGCGCGTAAAAGAGCATAAAAGCTTAATGAGTGCGATGGCAAAAGGCGATGAAGTGCTAACCCAAGGTGGTTTAGTGGGTAAAATCGTAAAAATTACTGAAGATAAAGACTTCATCGTGATCTCATTAAATGAGCAAGCAGAAGTAACAGTACAAAAATCAGCAGTATCTGCTGTATTGCCTAAAGGCACAATGAAGTCGCTATAAAAATAATAAGGACGACCCCCGTGTTAAACAAGTTTCCAATTTGGAAGTATTTACTTGTTTTAGCTGTGTTAGCCATTGGCCTTTTATATGCTTCACCAAACCTGTATGGCCGCGATCCGGCCATACAGGTTTCTGGCGCTAAAGGCACCGATGTTGACCTCAGTGTTGTAGACAAAGTAAACGCAATCCTCAAAAAAGATAACGTAAGCGCTAAATCGACAAAGCTCGAAGATGGGCAAATTCTTGTTCGTTTTAAAAATGTTGAAGACCAACTAAAAGCGCAAGACTTACTGCGTAACTCGCTAAGTAACGATTATATCTCAGCGATTAATATGGCTCCTGCACAACCGGCTTGGTTAAAGTCGTTGGGCGGTAATCCTATGAAGTTAGGCCTAGATTTAAGTGGTGGTGTGCATTTCACCATGGAAATCGATATGGTCACTGCGGTGGATAATCAGTTAGAGCAAATGGAGCAAGATTTCCGTAGCGACCTGCGCGAAGAAAAACTACGTTATCGTAGTGTGCGCCGTGTAGCTGGCTCTGAGCGTATGCGTGTAGAAATGCGTAACGAAGAAGATAAAGACGCTGCAGAGCGCTTTTTAGAAAGCCGTTATCCATTAAACGTTTACATTGATGATAGCAGTAACGATAACGCATTCTTTGCCACTATGAGTGAGCTAAAGCTAAAAGAAATTCGTGACTATGCTATCAAGCAAAACGAAACTATTATTCGTAACCGAATCAACCAAATTGGGGTTGCAGAGCCAAACGTACAGCGCCAAGGTGCTGAACGTATTATTGTGCAATTGCCAGGGATTCAAGATACCGCTCGCGCTAAAGAAATTTTAGGTGCTACGGCAACACTTGAGTTTCGTGAAGTTGACGAAAATGCTGACATAAGCGCCGCTGCTCAAGGTCGTATCCCACCGGGTACTGAAATGATCATGAGCCGTGATGGTTATCCTGTAGTACTAAAAAAACGCATTATTCTTGAAGGTAGCCATATTACTGGCGCGCAGTCAGGTGCAGATGAGTACCAGCGTCCACAAGTAAGCATTAAACTCGATAGTAAAGGTGGGGCAAAAATGAATGCCTTTACCAAGCGTGCTATCGGTAAACGTATGGCTACCGTGTTTATTGAATACAAGCCATCAGGTAAAAAAGACAGTGACGGTAAAGCACTTCCGCCAATTAAAGTGGAAGAAGTTATTAACGTAGCAACCATTCAAGCGCGTCTTGACCGTTCATTCCGCATTACCGGTATTGATAACCCAGCTGAAGCACATAACTTAAGTTTACTACTTCGCGCGGGTGCACTGGTTGCGCCTATTCAAATTGTAGAAGAACGTACGGTTGGGCCAAGCCTAGGTCAAGAAAACATTGAAGCAGGTATGACCGCTGTAGCTCTTGGCTTTGCGTTTGTACTGGCCTTTATGCTTATTTACTATAAAGGTTTTGGCCTTGTTGCGAATATTGCACTGGCTGCCAACTTAGTACTTATTATTGGTGTAATGTCGTTAATTCCAGGTGCAACGCTTACCCTACCGGGTATAGCTGGTATTGTACTGACTGTTGGTATGGCAGTTGATGCGAACGTACTTATATTTGAACGTATTCGTGAAGAGCTAGCCGATGGCCGCAGCCCTCAACAAGCGGTTCATTTTGGTTACGATAGCGCCTTTAGTACTATTTTTGATGCCAATATCACCACATTAATTGCGGCGATTATCTTGTTTGCTGTTGGTACCGGTCCTGTTGCAGGTTTTGCGGTAACCCTAGCAATTGGTATTTTAACCTCTATGTTTACAGCAATTATAGGTACCCGTGCGGTGATCAACCTATTTATTGGTGGCAAACGTGTTGATAAACTTTCAATTTAAGGAGCAGACATGCAAATTTTAAGATTGGGCGGAAAAACCCTTCGTTTCATGTCTCTTCGAAAAGTGGCAATGGGCTTTTCTACGTTATTAATTATAGCGTCGCTGGCGTCACTTTTTGTTAAAGGCTTAAATTTCGGTTTAGATTTTACTGGCGGTACAGCAGTTGAGGTAGGTTTTTCGCAACCTGCCGATCTGAAAAAAGTACGTAATGTACTGGCTGAAAACGACTTTGCTGATGCATCGGTACAGCTTTTTGGCTCAAGCCAAGAAATACTGGTCCGTTTAGCCCCTCGCGGTGATGATGTAAAAGCAGAAGTAATTGGTAACCAAGTAATTGCTGCCCTTAAACAAGCTGATGATAGCGTAGTAATGCGCCGCATTGAGTTTGTAGGCCCAAGCGTAGGTGAAGACTTAAAAGAGCAGGGTGGCCTTGCCATGTTAACTGCGCTTATTTGTATCTTAATTTACGTGGCGTTTCGCTTTGAATGGCGTTTTGCTGTGGGCGCAGTTGGCGCGCTTTTACACGATGTAATCATTACGATTGGTTTATTCTCGGTGCTTGGTTTAGAGTTTGACTTAACTATTTTGGCAGCAATACTTGCCGTGATTGGTTACTCACTAAATGATACCATTGTTGTATCAGACCGTATTCGTGAAAACTTCCGCAAAGTGCGTATTGACGACACGATTGAAATTATCGATATCTCGCTTACGCAAACACTTAACCGTACCTTAGTAACCTCAATCACTACTATTTTAGTATTGATTGCGTTATTTGTATGGGGTGGGCAAACCATTCATGGCTTTGCTACTGCACTACTATTTGGTGTGTTTATTGGTACTTATTCTTCAGTTTACGTTGCCAGTTCGGTGGCTATTGCCATGGGCGTAAGTAAAGAAGATTTAATACCAGAAGTAATTGAAAAAGAAGGCGCTGATTTAGATCCAATGCCTTAATTGAGATTAAACTATTCTTAAAACAAAGCCGCTCCTAGTGAGCGGTTTTTTATTGCCTCCTAGATAAGTCACATAATAGTCATACTCAGTTGGTATTTTATTGCTCTTATTAAATTTTTATTTGAGCTAGTAGTGACTGAGCAACGACAAGTCTTAGAATCAATTTTACAACAAGGAGCAATAACAACCTTGTTCCAACCTATTTTCGATATAGCTAAGCAATCTATTATTGGGTATGAAGCGCTTAGCCGTGGCCCTAAAAATGGTCCGTTAGCCATGCCAAATAAGCTATTCGAAGCAGCTCATAAATACCAATTGATTTCAGAGCTTGAGCTTTTATGCCGTTCTCGCGCCATTGAAAATTTTGTAAAACTCAGTCTGCAAGGGAAGTTATTTTTAAATGTCAGCCCAAAAATTCTACTCGATCCGAGCCACCCTAAAGGCGAAACCTTACATTTAATTGAACAGTTTGGTCTTGCTGCCAATCGAGTGGTGATTGAAGTAACTGAACAAGAAAAAGTAGATGATGGTTTTTTACTGTTAAAAACCATCGCTCATTATCGAGAGCTAGGCTTTACGATTGCTATTGACGACCTTGGTGCAGGTTATTCAGGACTAAAGCAATGGTCGCAGTTATGCCCAGATATTGTAAAAATTGATCGTTACTTTATTGATCATTGCGATCAAAGCGAAGTTAAAAAAGAATTTCTAAAATCAATCATGGTGTTAGCACGGGCAACAAATACAGCGGTGATTGCAGAGGGAATTGAACGTTCCGAAGAGCTAGATTTAGTTAAAAGTATAGGCATAAGTCATGTTCAGGGATTCTTGTTAGAAAGACCGAGTCAACAGCCAAGTTATGACTACAACTGTAAACAGTTACAATCGCTCACTTCGACCCAAGCCGCCTCAAAGTTTGAACAATCAATGGCAATAGGTGTGCTTGCTGTTGCTCAGCCTGCTATTAGCAGTCATACGCGTTGTAAAGAAGCTCATGCACTTTTTGAGCAAGACAAAAGCATAATCAGCTTACCGGTATTAAATAGCAGTCAGCAGCCAATAGGGTTGTTACACAAAGATCAGCTAACAGAAGTGTTTGCCGCGCCTTATGGGCATGCACTTTATGATAAATGTGAAGTCACTGAGTTAATGGATAAACAACCTTTGGTGGTTGATGAAAATCAAATGCTTGATATTGTCTCCCAGCAAATAACAGAGCAAGACTTTGATATTCGTCGCCATATTGTTATCACCTGCAACAATAAGTATTTAGGCTTGGCACCGCTCAGAGACATACTAAAGCACATTACAGCAGAAAAAATCCGCCACGCTCAACATGCTAACCCTTTGACCATGTTACCGGGTAATGTGGCAATTAGTGAGGTAATAGAGCAGCGTCTACAACATAAACAGCCATTTTCACTAGCTTATATCGATTTAAATCACTTTAAACAATTTAACGATTTGTATGGCTATGCCAGTGGGGATAGCGTAATAAAACTTCTGGCCGATGTGACTGTAAAAGCGTGTGCGCACAGCGCTAACTTTGTCGGGCATATTGGCGGCGATGACTTTATGGTGGTGTTTGAAAAAAAAGATGCGGTGGAGATTTGTAATACCATTATCACGCAATTTGAACTACAGTCACGCGTGTTTTTTACGCCAGAGCATATTGCTGGAAAAGGGTATTGGGCAACTAATCGAGAGGGCGAAAAGCAGTTTGTACCTTTACTTACATTATCGATAGGTTTAGTTGAGCCGGACCTGCAGCAGTGTAAAAATAGCCATCAAGTAGCGGCATTAGCGACAGATGCTAAAAAAGAAGCAAAACGTTATCGTCACAGCTACTTATTTATATGTAATCGAAGAAGGCCTGCTCCCGCTATTGTACGTTTATCCAATAGTAAAAAAAGTGGCTAACAAAAAGCAAAAAAGGAGCCTAGGCTCCTTTTTTAGTACGTAATTACGATTAACGTAATAGCGACTCAGATAATACTGGGCGCATTTCGCGAACAATTGCCTGTGTTAGCTTAGGTGCACCACAGATTACGTTACCGCTCACGTTGTAGTTATTACCGCCAGCAAAATCAACAATCATGCCGCCAGCTTCTTTAACTAATAGCTCGCCTGCTGCTGTATCCCAAGGTTTTAAACCAATTTCAAAGAAGCCATCAACACGACCCGCTGCAACATACGCCATATCTAGCGAAGCAGAGCCTGCACGACGAATATCAGCCGTGTGAACAAATAACGCTTTAAACGCTTCAGAGTATGCATCTAAGTGATGTTTTTGTTTGAAAGGAAAGCCTGTAGCAAGAACAGAACCAGCAAGTTCAACAGTTTTAGATACACGTAAACGTTTGCTGTTTAACTGTGCGCCTTGACCGCGAGAAGCAGTGAAAAGCTCGCCACGAATTGGATCGTAAATTACGGCTTGGTCTAAACGACCTTTAACTTTAAGTGCAATAGATACTGCGAAATGAGGGATACCCTTGATGAAGTTAGTTGTGCCATCAAGTGGGTCAACAATCCATTGGTAATCAGCATCCTTACCTTTGTGTTCGCCTAACTCTTCACCAACGATGCAGTGATCAGGGTAAGAACGTAAAATAGTGTCACGAATTACGGCTTCGGCTTCTTTATCAATGTTAGTAACTAAATCGTTGGTGCCTTTTTGTTGCACTTCAACTTTTGATAAATCTTCACTTGCACGAAGAATAAGTTTGCCTGCGTTACGCGCAGCGCGAACCGCAATGTTTAACATTGGATGCATGGTATTACCTTTGGGTTGTAAAAGAACGTTTATATATTTAAGCCGGCGTATTTTAGCGGTTTTTGCCATAAAGTAAACCATAAAGCCTAAATACTTGTGAGTGTTTTTTGTACAGCTATGATCTTTCGATATATTTATCGAAATAAAAACAAGCAATAAATTTGTAAATTAGCGCTTTACCTAAAGTGAGCTTGAGGTTTTATGATGTTCTATATTCAATTAACAGGAAGAAAATTATGAAATTAGAACACGTAAATTTAGTTGTAAGTGATATAGACGCCATGCTTAAGTTTTACCAAGCAGCGTTTCCCTATTGGTCAATTAGAAGTGAGGGAGAAGGAACTTGGTATGGTAAAGCAAGGCGCTGGGTACATTTTGGTGATAACGATCAATATATTGCTATAAGCGATCACGGTGAAGGGAAAAATCGTGACTTATCAGGGCATCAAATTGGCTTGGCACACTTTGCCTATGTAACCAATAACTTAAATGAAGTAATAGCGCGCTTAAAGCATGCGGGCTTTGCAATAAGTAAGCAAGGCGCTGTAAATCCATTTAGAAAGAACATTTATTATATTGATCCCGCAGGGTTTGAGGTTGAGTTTGTAGAGTATATGAGTGATGTACCTAGTGAGCGAAATAACGACTTATAATATGAATGAAGCCAACTATTTTGGCTTCATCAAATGTTTAGCATATTTAATAATGTTTACCATTCATGCCAAGTTGAGTTTTCAGATCATTTGCAAAGCTAATAAATTTTTCTTTAATAGTGCGTTTAACTTTAACTTCTACAGAGCCTAAAACAGTTTTTCCTTCAATTTGAATCGTTGGCCCTTGGCGCTTATTTAGTGAAACTGTTTTATTTTCAAAACTGCCTAAAATACAAAACATTTTAGAAACTACATTAACGTGCTCAGGTACATATATTTCTTCGCTGCCAAAGTAACAATTAACGTGAATAGTGACATGTTGGTGGGTAAAAATAGCATCCGTAAAATCAAGATTGATTGACCCCATGTAGTTTTCTATATAAATGTTTTGAGGCACTACCCATTGGCCGCTTCGTTCACTTGAACCAAGAATGCTTCTTAATGTAAGTGGCTCTTCATCAGTCTCATGCTGCGCACTATAATTAGGTGCAAACTGAGAATGTTTTTGTGCCTTATATTGCTGGTCAGTATTTAAGGTTAAATCTTCAACAAGGGCCATAAGCGCGCTATTGTCACTCGCTGCCATTGCATCGTCTAAGCGCCTCTCAAATGCTTCTACAGAAATGACACCATGGCTGTAATTATAAATGAGTTGATCAATTACTTGCTCACGAACTTGCTCGATAGGGCGGTCTTCAATTTTAACAGACATTTAAATTATCCTTTTAAGGTTGCTGGCTAGTTCAAGGCAAGCCTTATACCAAATATTAATTCATTTAAAATCATTGCTTTATGTTTTTTTGTTTTTTCATCCTTTATTATATTAACGACAGATTAACCAAATATACAATTATTTAGTAAGTTTCGCTATTCGAGAAAGTTTTACGCAATGGTCTGTAAATGTTTACTTCGTAGGTTTAAGTCAGCATCGGTAGTTTTAATTTAAGTTATTGAAATTTAAGTGTAAAAATAGTTGGCCCGATGTTCGCATTAGTTCAAGTGTCTTTAATCAAAAGGAGAACGATTATGAAAACATTTAATAAGTCTATGATTGCAGCCCTAGTATTAGGAACAACCGCAATGGGCGCTCAAGCAAGCAGCTGGGAAAACGAAAGCAAAGATGCTTGGATTGATGGAAAGGCAGAAACAGTACTGCTGATGAACACCAATCTAAACAACTTTGATATCAACACGGACGTAAAAAACGGCAAGGTAATGCTGACAGGTAAAGTAAACAGCGATGTAGATAAAGAACTTGCTGAAGAACTCGTGCTAAGCCTAGATGGTGTAACTGATGTTGAAAACAGTCTAACTGTGGTAAAAAACAACGACATGAAGAAGCATGATTCTAAAATGATGGGTAACGATACCGAAAGTGATTTAACCGATGCCAAAATCACAACAGTCATCACAACGCGATACTTATTTGATTCTGAAGTAGGTGGTACAGACATTGATGTTGATACCGATAATGGTGTAGTAACTCTTAAAGGTTCAGTTGAGTCTGATGCTGAAAAGCAATTAGCGATGGAAATTGCTAAGAACGCTGAAGATGTTCGCAAAGTAGTTGATGAATTAACTGTTATTGCAGAATAATACACTATACTAAAAGCCCAGCCTTGCTGGGCTTTTTGCTTTGCTAACGTTAGAAGGGTTAAATTATGGATATCATCAGAATTATTTTTTCTATTTTATTACCACCACTGGGTGTATTTTTACAGGTGGGGCTAGGGATGCACTTTTGGTTAAATATTCTGCTAACCTTGCTCGGCTATTTCCCAGGATTAATTCATGCGATTTATATTATCGCCAAAAAATAACACCATATCGCAGTAATACATTTAATACTGAGTTGCTAATTGCCATCGTAAGGTATGTGTATTAGTTACTCAGACTACTATTATTTAATGAGTTCGTTTCTTCGAAGTCATCATCAATAAATCTAAAAGCTTACTATTTGAGCAGTTAGCCCTTTGATTGTTAAAATAAAGCTTTTTGCTAGTGACAAGCCCCTAAAAACTTTTTATACTGCAACCCGCTTTAGTCGCTCTGTGGCTAAACGCTTCAAAAATTAACTGCTTACAGTTATACAAAGATGGCCCCTTAGCTCAGTTGGTTAGAGCACACGACTCATAATCGTTAGGTCCCCAGTTCGAGTCTGGGAGGGGCCACCACTTTTAAATACTTTCCAAGTAAATACCTACTAACCGAAATTACCCTGTGCTACCTCTGTGCTACTTTTCAATATAGCAGATGGATTGTTTATCTTGAATCTTAAGTTTTATTTCATATTGATAATTTTTATATAAGATGTGTTATAAGTTTTAAGCTAGAAATGAACAATTAATTTTTAAATGGATGGACAGGTATGGATACTACTTTAATCAAAGACATATTAATGTTTACAGTTGCGTTGTATGGAGCAACCCTTGCAACTTTTACTTACAGGCGGGGTAAGCCTAAATTTGAAATTGACTACAGTGTTGTTTTAATGGCTTTAGCAGATGGGCCTGCTGATGCATTAAAGCTTACTATCTTAAATACGGGACAGACCAGTTGTTTTGTGGAGGGGTTTGGTGTAGTTGGTGAAGATGGAAAATTTTTAGATTTGGAACTGATTTCTCAAGTGAATCGGAGGCTACAAGCTGATTTCAAAGGCAATACGCTGAGTGGCTTTACAGCCACAAACCAAAAATTTAATCTCTTGCATGAAGATAGAGAGGTAAAGCCTAATTCTACATCAGTTGCTTTTCTCAGTTTGAAGGGGCAAAAGGAACTTCTTGATAGTAATAAATCGAAAAAACTATTTATTTTCTTTGAGTCAGCAAAAGTAATGAAAAAAAAGGAAATAGATTTTAAAGACTTAAAATTCTGCAAAACTTAACGAAACAAAAGTGTATTTAACGGTCTGAATTTCTATCTCAAGTAAACCTCAGTAATTTCAGCCCTGAAATGGCCTAGCTCTTGCGATACTGTCTCGAGAGCTATTGCCCTACTTAAACCGAAACTCCTTAGCTCAACCATTCTCTCTTGTGCGTAGCTATGCCTGAGGCCATGACCGCCATTTGAAAAAAAGAGTGTTCGACTAGATGCTTTTGAGAATGAGCATGACCATTTATGACCACCACCAATATCATAACGTTGCAAATAGTTAATTTCCCTATCACGAACCGTTATTGGCTGCGCTAAGCGCCTTTGTTCTAGTTGTGTAGCCAGTGCGTTAGGTATTAGTACATCACGGATTAGGCCACCTTTGCCTTTCACTGTATAAATACAACCTTCTCGACCAAGCCATTTGCTGTCTAGTGCTGGACGGCTATCTGCTTTTCGCTCTGATACTCTGGCAATCGTTAAAAGTTCATGGGCTCTTAACCCTGCTGCGTAGGCTATTTGTGTAGATAAATTATATTTTCTAGTTTGGTGTTCACTAATTGCATGAGCTTGAGCAGGAGTGTAGGCGCGAGACTTTTCGATTATCTCTTTTTCAGATTTTATTACAGTCAGTGTTTCTTTAGGCCCAAGTTTGCCGTTGAGTTTAAACATAGCTTGAATTGCTTGTCGTTCCATATCCAGCGTTTTTTGGCCTGCAAACTCACTGCGGTAATCAAGATATTTATAAGCATCTTGAAGGCTCATACCCTGTACACCATTAATTCCAATATCTTTTGACCACCGAGCTATTTTTATAAGTGCAGCTTTATAACTTCGAGCAGTACCTAGAGATTTAATAATTTTGTGCTTAAATAAGTTTTTAGCCAGCTTTTCCGCTTGCGTTTCTGGTTTTGCGAACTTAGGCATTTTTATCAACCCACCGTTTTACAGTTGTCCAATGTGCTCTCACTCCTTTACGCAAGAGCCATCTTTGTAGGTTGGCTATATTCGTATCTTCTTCGTAAAGAGCTAGAAGTCGTTGTTTATGTTTATCGAGCTTGGATGGCTTAAATCGTTTTTTACTGATCAATTTTTTCTCATTCTTTAGGCGCAATGCTTCTGCTTTAGCATTAAAGGTCATAGTTATTCTCCGGTGTGATTGTAAGAAAAACTGGCTGATAAAGCTCAGCGGCTAACGCCTATTCGCCCCTGTTTTACGCATGCGTAAGGCTCGGACTGATCGCGCCTAAAAATCAAAAGGCTTGGTTTTATAATGAAGCTGAAAGCTTCTGAAATGGGTGTCACAGAGAATGTAACAACGTGTTGAAGGCAGCAGAAGAGCGCCTGTTTTTTTCTTGCCCGTAGGGCTTGATTAATATTTAGATTAGCAGCTTTAATTTATATTTCAATCTGCAAATAAAAATCTGCGTATAAGATGCTCTAGAGCCCATCCCCCGCTATGTTCAAGCCTATTTTAGGCTTCTACATAGCGGGGGATGGGCGAAGCCCAGAAAAGAGGAGGCAATTGCTCATGATGCCTCATTTTGAAATGGTTTAATTAATTAACTTAAAAGTGATTTATTACTTCATTCACACTTTTAAGCATGATAATTATTAGTTTCAATTACAAGGAGTATTGAATGACTGAAGAGACTAAAAGAAAAAGCGAAACAATAGAGAGAATTGCGACCAAACTGTCAATCTTAGCTATTTTAGGCGGTGCAATTGCTGCTATTAATCATTATGCAGGTTATAGCTTTTTGAAGGGAGTTATAGAGGTTATAGGATTAGGCAATTCAAATGTTGAATTAAGTAATCAAGAAACTACACATATGACTATGTTTGCTATCCGTACTATGCACGAGAACTGGATGGACGAGGTAGCGAAGTTTTTCAAAATGGGTTGGGAAAGTATTTCTGTACTTTGTCTTATTGTTGCTCTCTATTGGTATTTATTTTTTGAGCACAAACTATCAAAAAAGAATAAAAATAAGCCAAGTAGGGTGTTCAATTGGCTTAAAAAAATTCCTGGTGGCTTAAAAAAATTGTTCGCATATCCTTTTTTCGCATTTATAGGGTTGATCATTTATATGATATCTATATCCACCTTGCTGTGGGTTGTTTGGGGTATTTTATCAATATTCTTTTCGGCTGGTCAGTCTTATGGCGCTAAGTTAATAGGGGATGGTGTTTGTAGGCCTTTTAAAGAAGTAAAAAAAGAAGAATATAGTAAGGTCTCGGGGTGTACAGTTTATATTGATGCTTATGGTAATTACTTACAAGGTAGAATCGTTTACACGGGTAAGAAAGAGTTTATTTTTGTCACTAATACAGAAAGTATTATTTTTGATGAAAAGGGAAAACATTTGGCTTGTTCACCAAGATATGATTTAGATAAAGATGATGATAAACAGCTTAAGCATCATTGTACTGCGCCATTAGCTACTCTAGCTAAGTCCGATAAATAATTTATCTCAATGATTATCGTCTTCTGTCCTAAGAACTAGACTCTAAAATAATCAATGCTAATCCACCCTCAATACAATACAAGTAAGCAGTGGGCACTTCTAAAATATCAGCAAGTGCTTTCACTGTTTTAAAGTCTGGAGAATGTACACCTTTTTCATATTGATTCATTCTTGCTGATGCTGCAAATTCATCCATGCCAGCTAAAATCCCTAGCTGTTTTTGTGATAAGCCTTTGGCTTTTCTTGCCTCTTTTAATCGCTTTGGAAATGGTGATTCGTCATTATTTATTATTCTTAACTTGAAAACTAAGAGTTTCTTAGCTTTTGCTTTCGTGGGTAATTTGAATTTGGAGAGGAATGAATATGCTTGAAACATTTGTGTGTGTATTAGTCGGGGCTATCTACTTGCTGGTAAGTATATTTACAAGCGATGAGCAGTCGTCGAAAGAAAATGAGCAATTAGAACAATTGAATGATGGTATGGGCAATATTATCGCTGATGGTGAATTTATGTCGCGTGAAGAAGCTGAAGATGCACAATCACGTGGTGAACTTTACGACACCTATTACTAAAAATAGTTAAGTATGCCTAACTTTAAAGAACAGGATAGTGAGCAAAATTAGGCATGCCTAATTTCAGGAGTAATGTAATGCTACTTTTAGAGCTATACAGAAAAGCTGAGCTAAGGCCATTTATCCCTGTAGTAGCTGAGTTTAAAAGCCGCTTAACTGGTATCGAAGCTGAATGTGAGCCATTAGGACTATCATTTGAAAAAGAAATGCAATCAGAGCAGGAAATATTTTTTGCTTTGATTTCTCAGAAAGCGCTGGCTTTCGACGTGACAAATGAAATGGGTGAAGTTTGGGATATTAGATTAGAACCTTTTAGTTATTTCAAATCCCGAAGCAAAAAAATCACCTTCCCCTTCATGGGTTGTAATGAGCAGAAGCAACAAAATATTAGGGAGTGGATTATTGCTTTGTATAATTGGGAAGGATCTTTTCTATACTCAAGTGAAAAGCATTAGCAGAGACTGTAATTATGACTTTATATGAATGGCTCCAAGTGTGGGTTTTAATAGTGTTAGCCATTCGCGCTACGACAAGCTGAAAAATGACCTATTCACAGCAATTAAATAAGACAAAATTTAGACATGGCTCCCTTATTAGTTGGTTGCGCTTTGATTCTAAGTCTTATGGTCTTCTTCGCTATTTTGTTTTATCTTAAATGTAAGTGATATTGCGTAGACCTCTCCAAAAGCTTACTTAAAAAGATTATCAAGAAAATTTTTTTGTAGGTGTTTTTACTAGTCAATCCCCACTTAAAAAATAATATATATAAAAATCATAATGTTACTATTTTTTGTTTACTAAGCCTTTTCACTTTGTCCCTAAAACATCAAAAACCCCCTGAAAGTTCCCCTAGCTTTTCAAAGACAACTATCTGATCACTTAATTACCATTATCGCTCAACTAATTAATAATGTGTTGAGCTAATAATTGAGCTTAACGCTTACGCTTTGAGGTCAATATAATGGAAAAGGTATTTTATCGTTCAGAAGAAGTAGCCGACTTACTTTTTATCAGCAAACAAGCTCTTTTTAATCAAATCTCTAAGAACAAACAAGGCTGTGGAAATTACCCATTACCGCCATATATTAAAATTGGCGCTCGATTACTCTTCCCTGTTGAAGACTTTCACAACTGGTTAGCTTCTCAACCAAGAAACAAGTAACGCTAGCTATGGCGTATTTCGAATGCAAAATGACTCATGTCAATTTGAAATCAGATATGTTTTCAATGGTGTGGCCTGTGTTTGCATTAGACGGCAAGTCTAAAGATGTTTTGGATTTTTCATATAAAGGTGTATCGATAAAAATCGTTCCAAGCGTACAAGGTCGAGCAACTATCAAAGATAAAGAAATACTCATTTATTGCTTGAGCCATATCATGGCTGCAAAAAATGCTAAGTTAGAGCTTAGTAACACGATTCGCTTAAACACTTATGATCTCCTAAAGGCAACAGGGAGAGGAACATCAGGAAAAGAGTACAAACTTGTTGAAAAGGCTTTATATCGACTCGCAGGAACTTTAATCACTACTGATTATAAGTTTAATGGCCGAAGATTTTTGGAAAGTATGGGTCTCATCGAAGGCTTTAAGTTAATTGAAGATCGTGGTTTAAGTTGCTGGCAAGTAACATTGCCCGATTGGCTCATTGAGTCGATTGATGACAATGATGTCTTAACTTTACATGAAGGTTACTTTCAATTATCCAAACCATTTGATCGCAGACTTTATGAAGTTTGCCGGAAGCGCTGCGGTAGGCCTTCTAAGCAAGTTATAAAACTAGATAACTTACGAGAAAGAATTGGTATTAAATCGTCATTGTCAGATTTAAAAAAGCGGCTTAAAAAAATAGAAAAAATACTCGATTACCTATTGAAGGTTGAAGGCGACAGCTTATTTATTTTTCGTGATACTGAAAGTGGAAGGATGGAACTCGCAAAACTTAACTCCGAACTTTTTATGAAAAGGATAAACACAGGTTAGTGTCGTACTTTTGATCTTGAATAGTATCGTACTTTTGATGAAAGCTGTCGTACCTTTAACTTTTTTGATTCGTACTTTTGATTTTTTATATCCCTTGTAGCCCCTGTATTAGCTGTATACTTAATGCCCTAAACAGGGAAAAGCACTAAACGTATTTATAAATATAGAAATAAACGCATTAATGGGTTGTGACTTCTTAAAGTACTAGTTCAGACAAATGTAAGCCTATTCAGTAGGTGTTTCTGTTTTGTTTAAGAAAAGTGCTTATATTTTAATAAAGTCATCTATAACAGGAAAAAAGCTAAGACAACAAAGAACGAAATTTAGTTTTAACAATTATTTATACATAATGCTTTTTTATAGAGATTAATATCGATTTTATAGATAGTTAAAAGATCTTAAAGCTTAACCTAATCGTAGCTATAGAAGGCATTTAAAGGCGGAAAAGCCAATCATTCTTTCGCTAATTGCTCGTAATTAAAATGTATTTATACACGTTTATTATCAATTAATTAACTGTTATGATAGGTTAACGATTTTAATAGCATTACTGTTATACAATGAATGGCGCACACGGAACTTGTGTTTCAAGAGCAAGAAGTATCTGCGGGAATGGCTTTAACGCAAGCAATGGCCGCCGTGGTAACGGTGTTTATTTTTGGGGATACCTTAACCAAAGTTTAGAGTCTTATGCGAAAAGCCTAGCTATGGCTTGGTGGCGGTACTCCCACCGTAAAGGTGATTATTCAAAGGATTCAGATTCCAATTGTGCTGTCATTTTAAGCGGAATAAGTATATCTGAAGACCATTTTCTCGATCTTGAGCACCAGGCAATTAGAGAGAAATTCATAGAGTACAGTACAAAAGCTTATGCTAAACTTGAAGGTGAAGAGGATGAAAAGCTTTGTACTATGTATGATATGTTCGTTCAGGAATTAGAAAGCGAACTTGGTATAGAATTTAAAGGGATACATGTGAAGGTTCAAGCCCCAAAGAAGTTTGAAAAAACTTTACCTCAAGATATTACAGGGCAGCCTTCGTGTTATATAGTCAAAGATGTTTCGACTATAGAGGTTAGATGTTTGGAGGAGTTAGGCAATGGATAAATTATTAGAAGCACTTGATAGAGTTATTTTAAAATTAGATAATACTTCCGACGAAGAGTTGCAAGAGCAATTTGAGAAAGCAAAAGGCGGCTTAATCTCTACGGCTATTGTTGATAGTGAAGATTTTCTTAACTTCCATTTAAATTCTTTTCGAAATAAATATTCAATAACTTTTTTAGAAGTAGAAGACTATATGTCTTTTGCTTTTAATACTGAGAACATCTCCTTAGCTTGCATTGAGCTGGCTGAAGAGGCTGCAAATGATGATATTTATTTACTGGCTGCATAAACTATGAGTGATAAAGGAAAATATAACTTACATCCAATTCAGTTAGTTGATCTAAAAGTTCTGAAATTATGCTTAGAGATTGCAACGGAAAAGGATCAAAATAAACTTCCTGATGAGGGATCGTTTAGTTTGTATAGCGGTTTCTCTGATTACAACGAAGATAAGAGAGAAATAGCAGTAAAGGCTGGTATTAAAATAGACAGTAAGGAGGATGATTCACCATTCAGCTTACACGTAGAACTTCTGTGTTTGTTTCACATTGGTGATAAGTTTCCAACAAAATATATTGATAGTTGGGCTGATAAGAATGCTCCTTTAATTTTATATCCATATTTACGTGAACATGTTCACTCTTTGACTTCTAGAGCTGGCTTTGAAGGTTTGATACTTCCACTATTTGAAGTTCCTACCTTTAAAATTAATATAGAAGGTAAGTAGATTTTTATCTTTCTTACCTTCTTTTGCATTTTACCTTACATATACAAGATAATTAATTTCTACAATTTAATATTAATTTAGCAAAGTGCTCATCAGCTCAACTTTTTGTTCCTTAGTTAAGTTGGCCAACAGACTTTTCATTTCACTCATTTGATCGTTAGGCTTTTGTTCAATCAAACCTGCATATTTGGCTATTGTTTCTGTTACTTTTTCTGCAGGCTCTTTAAGCTCCTCAGCGGTTAAAATTAAATAGCCAGCAGTTACATCACTTTTATCTGTAATATGGTTTAGAAGGCGTTTAAGGAGGTATCCTGACACTCCGCTACTCTCTGCCATTGATGTAAATGTGCGGCGCAAATCATGCGAAGTGATTTTTACTCCTGCAATTTGGCATACATGTTTCAATGTTTTTTTAGGATCAGTGAGGTAGCCTTTGTTACTTTTTGTTCCAAACACATAGTCAGATACTTTGTACTCTTTTCGTCGACGAAATATCTCAGCTAAGCGATCCGTTATAGGAAACTCAACATCTAAGCCATTTTTTGTATCTTCTAAAATGAATATCCTATCTTCAAGATGTACTTGTGACCATGGAAGTTGCAGTAGCTCAGACCTTCTCAGGCCTGAAAAGGTTAAAAATTCTAGGTAATCACAAAAACCAACGCGAGTATTTTGACGATATTTGGCAGCTTCATTTCTAACTTCATATAATGCATCTACAAAAGGTTTTAGCTGTGAACGGCGCAGCCGTCTTGTTTTACGTTTTATATTATTCCAACTACGTTTTTCAGAAAGAGCATCTACAGGGTTTTCTGGAAATAGTGAACGACCTTCTGAAGACTTGTATTCAGCTTTAGCAAAGTTAAATAAAGCATGCATTAGGCGCATGGTATAATTTGCCTGAGCAGGGCTTCTTGAGGTGATTTCTCGTTGGCGCTTTAAAATCATTGTTTGATTAATATCGGCTAAGCGCTTGTTATGCCAGTCCGGTAGATAGCAGTCCATTTTTTGTTTATAACCTCTTTCAGTTATAGGCTTGAGATCTCTAGATTCGATGTATGAATCAAAAGCTTCTTTCAAGGTAACTGAAGCCGCTCTAAACTGGCGCTTAAGGTCATTAGGATTAATACCCTCAGCTATATCTGCCATTACCTTTCTAGCCATTCGCCTTGCATCATCGAGTGCAATTGATGGAAAGTAACCAAGGGTGACATTAATAGGAGTATCTCTCCCTGGTATCTTTTTATAAACTCTAAATGATTTTCTACCAGCTACGCCTACATCTAAAATGAGTCCTGACAATAGATTGTCATAATAGCGAGTGCGTTTACCGTTTGATTCTATCTTTTCAAGCGACAATTCTGTGAAGCGAAATTTTGTGTCTGACATGTGGTGCTACCTCTGTGCTACTTTGAACGTAAAATTTAACGTTCTGAAATACATAATGATTTATGCATCAGAGGTAGGGTTTATTCAATAACCCCATGATATAACTATGAAAATTAGTAAATAGCTATATCAAAAAGTAACTCGTAGTAAGTCCTTGTTTTGCAACTCATAATCGTTAGGTCCCCAGTTCGAGTCTGGGAGGGGCCACCACTTTTACAAACTTTCCAAGTAAATAAAAACTCATTTTCCTAGTTTATAAAATTCGCTTTTGTTATTTCTATCGTATTTTTCACCAGTACACTGATTTTTTTATTAATTCTATTGAATACATTGCAATAAACACAGTTGAATCTACTATTAAAGTGTTATGGGGTTTTATTATAAAAATCTTTACTTTATGCCCTTTAATGTCGCTACTGTTAATTGTGTGCGGTATATAAAATACTGCTTAGTTACCCCTTAGGTGCTCTATGTTATTAAAACGAAAAGTATACCTCAGCCTTATTCTGGCTGTTGTTGCTCCTTTAGCAATATCTACTCTAATCTTTTCCAATAGTATTCGCTCAAATACAGAAGAAAAACTAGCAAAAGTAGATTTACCGACTGCGCTTAGTGAAGTTAAAAGCCAAATAGAGCTGGAACTTTCTACACCTATTGTTGTAGGCAAAGAAATAGCGCAAAACTTATTTGTGCAGCAATGGATGAATAATAATGAAGATGCGCAAAGTCGAGGTAAATTTATTGATTACCTCAAACATATAAAAAATAAAAACCAAGCCAGTAACGCATATATTATTTCTAAAAACTCCCGTAACTATTACACCGATGAGGGTATTTCCAGGCAAATAGATAGTAGTGATACTTGGTTTGATGCTTTTTTAGCATCGGATAGACCATTTGAAGTAGCGCTCGACATAGATAAAGGCAGCTCTGAGGTGATGGTATTTATTAATTATGCCATTGAGCTTGATGGGCAACGACAAGGAATTGCCGGAATAGGCCGTTCGCTCGATTCTATGGTGGATCTCATAAGTGAATATAGAATAGGAGAGGGCGGCATTGTTTATTTGGTCTCTGGTAGTGGCGAGATTATGTTGCATGGTAATAAAACTAAAATTGGGCAATCTGTTGACTTGGCACCCATTAAAAATGGGGCAATTCAAAGTAAAGTAATTGATGGTGATGACTATGTTGTATCAAGTACGCCTGTAAACTCATTAGGTTGGCATCTAGTTGCTGAAATTCCCCAAGAGCAATTATATGGCCCAATTAATAGTGCTATTAATACTAATATCATTTTTGGTGTAATTATTGCTCTTGTCGGTTTAGCGTCAGCACGCGTGTTGGTAGGGCAAATATTTAGGCCAATCGAAAACATTACTTCAGCAGTGAATGCGTTAACAGAAAAAGATGGCGATTTAACAGCGCGACTTCCTACTGACGATAATAATGAAATTTCAGACTTGGCGATTAAGTTTAATCTGTTTTTAGAGCAGTTACATTATATGTTTAAACAGGTTTCTGAGTCGGCAATTCATGTTAAAGGTATTTCCCAAGATGTACTTGAGCAAGTACAAGGAGCAGCTAATTTAGCTGAGGTACAGTCATCGAGTACACAAACGGTGGCGGCAGCGGTTAATGAGATGGAAGTTACGGTTCAGGATATTTCTGGTAGTGCCAGCAATGCGGCAGATATTGCGACTAAAACCGAAGAAACGACGCATAAAGGCGTTGGTTTTGTGCAAAGCACAATTAAACAAATGGAACAGTTAGAAGCATCGATGGCCAATTCTGTGGCTTCGGTGTTAGAGCTCTCGACAGAGATTAAATCAATTTCTCATGTATTGGATGTCATTAAAGGGATTTCTGAGCAAACTAACTTATTGGCGTTAAATGCGGCAATTGAAGCGGCGAGAGCTGGAGAGCAAGGGCGTGGCTTTGCAGTAGTTGCTGATGAAGTGAGAACGCTTGCACAGCGTACTGCGGAGTCTACAGAGCAAATTAATGAGATGATTGCTTCGTTAAATGCTAAAGCTTCAAGCACGGTAACTGCGATTGAATTGGGCAGCAAAAACACTTTAGAAAATGCCGAACGATTAAAAGAAACAGGCCATACATTAAATGGTATTTCACAGGAAATTGTACTGTTAAGCGAGTTAAATAACTCAGTGGCTACAGCAACGCGAGAGCAAACGTTAGCAACCTCAGAAATTAGCCAAAATATTGTAATGATCTCCGACTCGGCAGAGCAAACCAAAGAAAATATGAAAAAGTCAGAGCAGCTTTGTAATGGTTTAAATAAAGAGTCGAATATTTTAAGGGATTTACTAGGTAAGTTTACGCTTTAACCGCGGTTTTATAAAAATTAGCAGAGCGGGGATACCATCATAGTTATAGAGCACTTGCCTATAACTATGATGTTTTAATAGCCGTTAATTTTTACGATAAATCTCGTGATTCATTTCGTAAATATTAACGCTTAAGCTATCAGAGGCTCTGCAATATGTTTGTAGGCACGCTAGTAACTGCTCACTTAGTTTCTGTTTTTGCTCAATAGAGCGCCCAGCCATAATATGTACAGCAATATGAATAAACCCTTCTTTACCCACACCTAATTGGTAATGTTGATACGCAATCGCACGAGTTTTTATTGTTTCTAAATCAAATAAGCCACTTTCAAATGTTGTTGTGTGGATTTTTTCCACTAGAACCTGAGGTAATAAAGGCAGATCTTCTGAGTGTTCAATAATGATGTGTGGCATTTAGCGTATCCTCTTTAGATTGGTTTGTTTAATTATACCAAACGGGTTTGTACACGCTAACCCTATGGAGCTTAATTTTTAAAAATTTGGCTTAGCATAGTTCAGGCTGTTGCTTTTAGAGCAAATATTTTTGGTTGATACGTTTTATGTCAATTTGTGGTGACTTATACGAAGAGTATACCAGCCAGTTGGTATTTGAAATATAGGTTAAGCCAGAGGTACGACTAAATGCGCGTTCGGGGAGGCGTATAACGTCATGATGGCTTTTGGTTGAGAAGTCGTAATAACTCAAACGGTAATCACCTTGTTTTACATTAAAATAGTAAATACGCGATGTCGCTAAGGTGTCGCCTTCAAAAAAGTACCACGAATTATGATTAGATAAATTAATTTCGCTAACCAGTGGTTGCTCAGTTTGGCTATCAGGATCTTTGATCCATAATTGATTAGTTGCTTGGTTGGCAAAAACTAAAGCGCCTTGCTTGTTTTCATAAGCATATAATGTTGGTGAATCTATGGCTTGTTCGAGTTTATTACCATTTAAATCGAAGCGATACACGTGCTGATCATCAGAGACTAATACGCTTTTACTGTCTGCAGCCCAGCTCGGTTTACCATGATCGCTAAAGCCCGTAGGTAATAATTCACTGGTTTGTTTATTAAAGTCATACAGGTATAACGCATGACCACTAGGGTGCGAGGCAACAAAAGCAATATAATCACCATCAGGCGACCATACTGGGTGGTAAATATTGGCATTGAGATTAGTGAGCTGCTTTCGAGATGTACCGTCTTTTTTTGCGGTCCACAACTCCATTGAGCCCGACTCATTAGAGACAAACGCGAGTTTGTTTCTGGTTTTATTATAATTAGGAAAGCGGGTACTAAAATGGCTCGATAATACTGGGAAAGGAGAGCTTACAACCGCATTATTAACCTCTAAACGCATTAAAGCCGAGTCTATATTCCACTGATGAAAATACAAACTGCCATCACTGGCAAATTCTGGGTAGCTTAAGCCATCTATGCGGGCATTGATCATTTGTTGTGTTTTAAGGTTGTAAAAGTACCCTTGGCGTTTACCTTTTTTTACACCAGAAAAAACGAGTTGCGCCTTAGAGGGGTGCCAATCAACGCCTCTCATATCAATAAACCCAGTAGTTAACTGCTCTGCATTGCCTGTTTTTATATCGATTAAAAATAATTCTTCAAACCCCGTTGGTAAGTTACGAGATACTACAAGTTGAGTTGCATCTGGGGAGAACACAACCGACTCATCGTTATATTGGCATGCTGAAATACAAGGTATTTGAGTAATTGTGTATGGCGATGAGGTTAAATCAACAAGGTTAAGTTGAGTCAGATTATTTTCATCATCTTCACTAATATAAACCAGTTTAGTGCCTAGGGCATTTATGTCTATATCGGTACTCGCTTTGCTGCCGCATTGTCCTAAAATAGTGGTATTTCCCGAGGCAATATTTTGCTGAATAACCTCACAGCCTTGACCAGATATACGGCGATAATAATAAATAAAGGTTAAGTCAGAGCTAAATACCGCTCGCCCTTCAATGAATGGGGTGTCGGTAAGTGCTATTGCAGCTTGTTCGGGTAAATGTAAATCACGTAAGTATAAATTTGCTTTATGACCAGGGCGGCGCCAAGAATATGCTAAAAAGTGACTGTCGCTGGATATAGCAGGGAATAGCTCTCGTCCAGGGCTGGTAGTAATGGTTTCAACATGATCGTATAAGCGCTCTGCTTGTTGCGATAGCGCAAGTGGCTTATTTTCATCGCTAAAAGCGTTGTAACCCCAGACTCCAGCGAATAACAAGACCACGATAGCCATGACTACAGCGAAAATATATTTAGGGCGAGTAGAGGATGTATTAATACTGTTCTGCGCGTTTGGCATTATTGGTTTTTGCACTAAGCGATAACCTGTTTTACGCAGTGTTTCTATGTAGGTGTTGTCGGGGTCAAGCTCTTTAAAGCTTTTACGAAGGTGCCATATGGCATTAGTGAGTGCTTTCTCACCCACATATTGATTACCATCCCATACGTTTTCGATTAGTTGTTCCCGACTCACCGGATTTGGATAACACGCTACTAAGTAGGTCAGCAGCTCTATAAATTTAGGTTGTAAAATACAGGCTTTATCAGCACAAAACAGCTTATTTTCAAACGCCGATATTTGGCAACTTCCAATTGAAAAAGGCTGTTGAGTATTCATAGTATGTGTATTTAAACCTCTTCCTAGTATGAGTTATTAGCGATGTTTGTACGTGTTGTTTAATGCAAAGTAACACGATAATTAGTTAATATTCAATTTTACAACATTCTAACACAATAAATATAAGTCCATGATTATAAATAAATAGATATTAAATAGATGTAAAATAGGGATATAAACGAGACACCTCTCATTGTGCTTTTATTCACGATTACTTACAACCTGTTATTAGTAAAACAAACCAATTAGTACAAAACAGATTTAATAACTAAAAAGTTAATAAAAAAGCTACTAATGGGATAATAAAAAATGAGGGAAGTCTGTGAGTAAAATATCAACTAAAAAATGCGCTTTAGCTTTGGCTATAACAGCGAGTCTATCTGGGCATGTAATAGCAAATGACGAGGCAATTGATCGTCAATCAACTGCTAAGGCAAGCGAAGAAGTGGTACAAGAAGTACCAGAGAAAATAACAGTAACAGGCTCGCGTTTAAAGCGTGATAGTTTTTCGGTCACAACTCCGCTGGTTACCATGGACAGAGCATCAATTCAGGATACAGGCTTAGGCAATCTTTCAGATGTATTAATCGATAATATGCCTGCACTGAGCCAAAGTATTGGCAACACAACCAGCCAATCAAGCATTTCGGGTACTGGTTTATCAACAGTCCAGCTTCGTGACTTAGGCGCTAATAGAACGTTGACATTGATTGATGGCCGCCGTGTTGTCTCTAATAGTTACGGCGGTAATTATGTCAGTTTAAATACCATTCCTAGTGGTATGGTAGAACGCGTTGAAATTATTAGTGGTGGTGCGTCGGCCACTTATGGTGCCGATGCGGTAGCCGGTGTTGTTAATATTATTACCCAGTCAAAAAAAGAAGGTTTTGAATTTCAAGCCCGTGGCGGTGAAACAACAGATGGTGGCGGTCGCGAATTTACGCTTGATTTAAACTACGGAACGTCATTTGCTGATGATCGCGGTTATGTATTTGTCAGCTCAAACTGGGACCGTGATTTTGGTATGACCTTTTACGATCGCGACCGAGCGCAAATAGAAGCGGCGCATAGTTACGATGATGAGCTGATGTGTAATCAAATGTATACTGCTGATGGCTATCAGTGTATGAGCGGTATTACACAAGCTGATTGGGCAAGCAAAAGCGATGGCACTTTAGGCGGTGTATTTTTAGAGAATAATAATAACGACACTCAGTTTTGGTATGACGGCCAAACGCTACGTGATGATTGGAAAGGCAATGAAGAGATATACGGTATCAACTCACAGCAGTACGTTATGCTTGATGTACCTAGTGATAACTTTTCGACTGCAATAAAAGTCGATTATGATGTAACAGACGACATCATGAGTTATTTCCAAATTCAATACAGTAAGAGTGGCTCGTTCAACGATAAGTCACCAGAAGATGAATACGAAGGGGCTTACGTACCTCGCTACGACCCAGTGACAGGGGATCCTATCGATGATATTGCGCCAGGTTATATTCCTATTGATAACCCATATGTGCCACAAGAAATTATTGACAGTAACCCATACAAAGACCGTATTTATTGGGATCGTCGTTTTGGTGAAGTAGGTAATATCAGCACCGATAACGACCGTACGACTATTCGTACCTGGGCTGGCCTGCAAGGTATGATGTTTGATGATACATGGGATTGGGATATTTCTGCCGGATATGGTCAATTTAAACAGCATCAAATCCGTAGTAACGAGTTAAACACGGTACGTGTTAACCAAGCCCTGCAAGCTGAAAAATTAGCCGATGGCACTATTCAATGTAAAGACGCCGAAGCGCGAGCGCAAGGATGTGTCCCGCTTAATTTATTTGGTGAAGGGTCTATTACCCCTGAAATGGCAGACTGGATCCGTACAAATCCAATTATTGATACTGAGATTCAACAGTATACGGTAATGGGTTATATCACCGGTGATTTATATGAATTACCAGCAGGCAATGTGTCTGCAGTATTTGGTGCAGAGTATCGTAAAGACTCGCAAAGCCTAGATACCAGTGATGATATGAAAGCGGGCGGTATTACGTTTAACGTTGTGCCTTCTTTTTATGGTGAAGTAGAAGTGTATGAGGCGTTTGCAGAGCTTGCAGTGCCACTGCTAAAAGATGCGCCATTTGCTAAAAGTTTGTCGGCAGAAACGTCGCTACGATTAGCAAATTACAGTATTGATAATATCAGCACCGTAGCCAGTTATAAGTTAGGATTATTGTGGCAGCCAATTGATGGATACATGCTACGTGCTAACTATGCGCGTGCACAGCGTGCCCCAACTATTACTGAGCTATTATCGCCCCCTCGCGGCGATTTTGATTCATTTGATGATATTTGTGATGGCTTAACTGCAACATCAACAAACCCAGGGCACGATAACTGCCGTTTAGAGCCAACCTTGGCACAAAAGCTGGCTGATGATCCTAATTTTGAATTTGAAAGTGAAGACAATAACTATTCACCAAATACGGGTAATCCAAACTTAAAAGAAGAAACAGCGGATACCTATACTTTTGGTATAACTGTTTCTCCTGACTTTTTAGATGGCTTTAACTTAGCGGTGGATTATTACGATATTGCCATTGTTGATGCGATTGATGAAATAAGTAACGAAAACATCATGCGTGAATGTTATGACTCAGAAGCGTCATGGGGTAGTGATAACGAATACTGTAACGATATTACCCGTAACGATGAAGGTAACATTGTAAAAATACTACAGCGTGAATATAACTTAGATGAGTTAACAGCGCGCGGTTACGATGTAGTTGCAACTTACAAATATGACATAGGCAGCTATGGTAACCTGTCATTTAAGCTTGATTACAATCACATTATTGAAAACTCGCAAACCTATGAAGGGCTAGATGGTAACAGTGTTACTTCACAGTATGCAGGTTATGGCCGTTCAAAAGATAAAGCCGCTATGTCGATTGTATGGAAAATGGATGACTTACGTATCCGCTGGCGTACAAATTACGTAGGCGCATTTAAAGCAAGCCAAGAAGATGAGAAAGACTACCTTGAGTATGTTGCTGCAAATGATGAGCGCTGTGCTGAGGGCGATGCCGGTTGTATTGCTAACCCTGAGCCACTGGCATACCAAAACTACGGCTCATTTTTAAAGCATAGTTTATCAGCGTCTTACACTATGGCACTGACAGATAAGAGTGACTTACGTGTATTTGGTGGGATTAATAATGTATTTGACGACAAAGGGGCATTTTATCCAAGTGGCCGAGGTAACTTTTATAGTGGCTACGGCGGCGGTGCCGGTCGTTATGTTTATCTAGGTGCACAATATAGCTTTTAATTATTTTTAGCTGTATTTGTTTGCAAAGGCACTCCTTCGGGCGTGCCTTTTTTATTGCTCATAAAATTTGTTTTATCGCAGTGAAAGCGTTTAGTATAAGGCATAACTTAATTTTATTATGAACGAAGGACTTGCTATGAAGTATCTCAAAATGGGTAGTCTAATTGCGTGTTTAGCAGGGCTTACAGGGTGTTCTGATGATGTTGCTTCAGTGAGTTTAGGGCTGTTTACCACTAAAGATGTGGTGGTTAACTCACAGCAAGACCCGCTTGTTACAGGGGTTACTTGTCATATTAGTCACATTGAGGCTAATTTAGATTTTTCAGATCCCTCAGATATGTCGATTGCTTGTCGTCAAACAGGGCCAATTACCGCAGACCAATTACAGTCTATTGACCGTAGTAAGTCGGGTGAAGTCGTGTTTAAATCATCTAAGAGTATTTTGTTTAAGTCGTTAAAGGTTCGTCGCATTTATGATGCTAAAACCCATACGTTATTGTATTTATCGTACTCAACGAAAGAATCTACGGGCAGTCATCATCACGCGCTTTCTACGGTGCCTTTATACAATACACAAGCATGGCAATGGGCACAGGGGCAAGAATAGTTTATGTTAACCCTATTTAAATCAAAGCCCTTATTGGCAGAACAAGAACAACAGTGGCTAGTTGATACCTTTATTTGGGCTGCAGAAAACTTTGACCTGAATTTTTTTACTAAGCATAGCCAAATTATTTTACCAACGGTCGAGTTTTTTCCTGATTCGGTTTCAAGCATTGAAGAAATGGCCAGTAAAGTGTTTGCGCGTGTTAAGCATTATGCTGGTATGAGTGAATGGCCGATAACACTTGTTGCACCACAACAATTACAACCTCAGGTGTTTCCACATTTTGAATTTAGTGAGCATCTACGTGGTGAGCACTGCCATTTAATGGTGCCACCAAGCCATACAATTAATGTGTCGTTTAACCCAAACCAAATCAATCAGCCACAAGATTTAGTAGCTAGCTTTGCAGGTACTCTTGCTACCATTTTAATTCATCATGTAGGTGTATTACCCCCAGGTGGTAAAGCGTACTTACCTCAAGCAACGGATGCTTTAGCGTGTTTTTTAGGTTTTGGGGTGATGATGAGCAATACTGTGTACCAGTTTAAGGGGGGTTGTGGCTCATGTTACAACCCATATGCAAACCGCGAAGCCACGCTCAGTGAAACCCATACTGTATTTATGCATGCGTTAGTAAGCTATTTTAAGCAAGATAAACACTCTAAAAAACATTTAAAACCGCATTTAAGAGGCCAATTTAAAAAAGCGCAAAAAGAAATAAAAACATTGGTTAACCAGTCGGCTAATCCATTGTTGTTGGCTTTTTCGCCAGAGCAAGCCAGTTAACCATGGTTTATATTGATGAGTTTTTATTAATTGCCATTGCTCACTTTTTTGCAGTGGCCAGCCCCGGGCCCGATTTTGCTGTGGTACTTAAGCAAAGCGTACAATATGGAAGGCATAATGCGCTGTGGACCAGTGCAGGTGTAGGTGCAGCTATTTTATTACACATAGCTTATTGCGTGTTGGGAGTCGCGCTGGTTTTAACTCAATCGCCTTCGTTGTTTATGGCACTTAAATATATAGCCGGTGCTTATTTAGCGTATTTAGGTGTGCAGGCGCTACGCGCTGCTAAACCTTCAAATACCTCATCAGAACAGACTGCAAAACCCAGCCTTGCACCTGAGTCACCATGGCGTGCGTTTCGCCGTGGTTTTTTTACCAATGCATTAAACCCTAAGGCTACGCTATTTTTTATGTCGCTGTTTACCTTGGTGATTAGCCCAACGACACCGGTAATAGTGCAAGTGGGGTATGGTGTTTATATGGCGCTGGCAACTTGGGCTTGGTTTTCTATTTTGTCGCTATTGTTATCAAAAGCAGGTGTGCGAAACTTTTTTCAACAAAGTGGCTATTGGTTCGATCGTGGCATTGGCATTATTTTAATCGCACTGGCTGTGCGAGTTGTTATTTGATAGACCCTAAGGAATAGTATGGCGTTATATAATTTTTCGTTTGGCTCCAATATGTCATCTAATCGTTTATTGGCACGTTTGCCTAATGCAAAACGTGTGGGTACGGCGCTTTTAAAAGGCTATAAGTTAACCTTTAATATGGCCTTTGCTGATGGTTCAGGTAAATGCACTATTGTGCCCACCAACGAACCCGATGCAGTTGTATATGGGGTGGTGTATCAGCTTAATGAGGCCGAAAAAGAGATCTTAGATAAAATTGAAGGCCCTAATTACGACTGTGTTGATTTAACCGTGAGCCTTTTAGATGACGATGACATTAATGTGCACTGCTACATAGCAAACACACATGACGACACACTGCTACCTTATGACTGGTACGTGCAGCATGTATATCGTGGTGCGCTTGAGGCCGGTGTGCCAGAGCATTATAGTCAACGTATTTTAGCTTATCCTAGTAAGCAAGATACGAATAAAGCGCGCGCCGACATAGAATTTGCGGTTCATCAAGATTAAACAAAAATAATAACCTAAGGTAACACTATGAGACTAACAAAATTAGCCACAGCCGCATTATTGGTTGGCTGGACGTTCACGAGCTCTGCAGCGGTTGATACCGATAAAATTTCAGAGGTGATCAACGCTTCAATGACGCGTTTTGATGTACCCGGAATGGCCGTTGCTATTGTTGAAAATGACAAAGTAGTATTTGCTAAAGGCTTTGGTGTTGCCAACCTCAATACTAATAGCAAGGTGAATAAAGACACTTTATTTGGCATTGCTTCAAATACCAAGGCATTTACCAGTGCAGCACTGGCTAAGCTGGTGGATGAAGGCAAATTAAGCTGGGATGATCGCGTAATTGATCACCTACCCGAATTTAGATTGCATGACCCATACGTTACCCGTGAAATGCGAATTCGCGATTTGCTAAGCCATCGCAGTGGGTTAGGGCTTGGTCAAGGCGATTTAATGATTTGGCCAAGTACTGATAAATCGGTAGCCGATATTTTATCGGGGCTGAAATATTTAAAACCTGCGAGCAGTTTTCGTAGCCAATATGCTTACAACAATCTAATGTTTGTTACCGCTGGTGAAGTTGTTGCCCGTATATCGGGGATGAGCTGGAACGACTACATTGAAAAAAATATTTTACAGCCGCTCAATATGAGCAACTCACGGGCTGGCTTTTCGCGTATCGCTAAAAATAACAAAAACTGGGCAATTGGGCACATCCCAATGGACGGTAAATTGCATCCCTTTTTTGTTAATTACCTTGAAGACTTCAGAGGCGCAGGAGCCATTGCATCAAGCGTAAATGATATGAGCCAATGGCTACGTACTCAACTTGCTGGTGGCAAAATGCCTAATGGCGAGCAGCTATTTAGTGAAAAGCAGCAAGCACAAATGTGGCACCCACATATTACCTCACTAGCATCTAAAAGTGCTTATGAAGCGTACCATCAACAATTTAGAGGTTATGGGTTGGGCTGGAGTATAGAAGATTACCACGGCGTTAAGAAGCTGGCACATGGTGGTGGTATTTTAGGTATGGTCTCGCAGGTTACTCTTTTGCCAGAGAAAAATGTGGGAATTGTGATATTAAGCAACCAACAAGCGTTTTCTGCATTATCGGCGGTGACTCATGAAGTACTTGAAGATGTACTAGAGCTTGAAGATAAAGACTGGGTTGAAGATTTAGCTAAAAAGCACTTTGCAGGTAAAGAAAAAGCCTATGCTAACGCGGCTCCATCAGTGCCTGCAGATATCCAGCCGGCATTGCCAACCATTAATTACACCGGTACTTTGCATGATGATTGGTATGGCGATGTAATAATTGAAGAGTTAGATGGTAAATTACGCATTGATTTTACCCATACAAAGCGCCTCAAAGGTGAGTTGGAGCATTACACAGGTAATACCTTTATTGTTAAATGGGATGAAAAGCTATTAGAGGCAGATGCCTTTATTCGTTTTTCTATGAGTGCAGATAACCGTGTAGAATCGGCGAAAATGAACGCAGTTTCAACGCAGGTGACCGATTTTAGCTTTGATTTTAGAAATCTTGATTTAAAAGCTAAATAACCAGAACCTTGGTTAAATAGTCGTTTAGTATCAACCAAAGTCGCAAAGCCACCCTCAGGTGGCTTTGTTATACTCGTTAAGCAACTTATTTTTGGAGTTAGCTATGCGCACTGCGATTATTTCTCACCCCCACTGCCGTAAACATAAAATGATTGACGATCATCCAGAGTGCCCTGAGCGTTTGGATGCGATAAACGACCGTCTACTTGCAAGTGGGCTGGATGTCGCTATCGAGCAGAAACAGGCACCTAAGGCCTCGCGTGAGCACTATTTATTGGCGCATAGTGAACAACACATCAAGCATGTAGAAAGTATGATCCCAACCGAAGGGCTTAGCGATTTGGACGGCGATACCTGGTTATGCCCCGATTCATTGAAAGCAATTGAGCGTGCAGTAGGTGCAGGGTTACTCGCTGTTGATGAGGTTTTAGAGGGTAAGTTAGACGCTGCATTTTGCTCAGTGCGCCCGCCAGGGCATCACGCTAACCGAGATAGCTCTTCTGGTTTTTGTGTGTTTAACAACCTTGCGATTGCGGTTAAATATGCACAAAGCAAAGGGGTGAAACGCATTGCCATTATCGATTTTGATGTACACCATGGCAATGGCACGCAAGATATTTTTATGGATGATGAAAATGTGTTGCTGTGCTCGTTATTTCAATATCCATTTTATCCAAATACCGCCATTAAAAATAACGCCACGTTGGTAAATTCACCTTTGCCTATTGCTAGTGATGGTAATGATTTAAAAGCGCTTTATGAGCAGCAGTGGCTACCAAAATTAACAGAATTTGAGCCTGAGCTACTTTTTATAAGTGCAGGGTTTGATGCGCACCTTGAAGATGATATGGCCAGTTTAAAGTTTGTCGAAAGTGATTATATATGGCTTACTGAGCAGTTAGCGCAATTTAGCCAACAACATAGTTGCTTAGGTATTATCTCTTACCTAGAGGGAGGATACTCACTGTCTGCCCTCGGGCGCAGCGCGATTGCACACGTTAAAGCCTTAGTTGATTTCGGCGAGTAACCTAAATGCCTGATCAGGAGTAAGCTGCTCTATTTTACTGAGGCAACATTGTCCTTCTTTTGCTAAATATTCCTTTACCAATTGCGCTAATTGTATTGCACTGAGTGCATTATGCGCATCGCCATTTAAACCTTGATAGCCACTTACCTTATCTAAAATAACCACGTTTTTCTGCTCATTCACGTCCATAGTATAAATAAAATCATGTAACTCATCTGCATGCTCTAATAGCTCAATCTCATTATTATAAATAATAATTAATGGGTAACTGATGCTCATATATTGTCCTAAATCAAATTGTCATTTACTGAATAATTTATAATCGTGCATTGGTTTAATTTTGGAAGTAAAAGCAATGCCCCACACTAGCCGCTATCAAAAAGTATGCGATGTTTTTACCAATAAGGTGATCGCCTGTACCAAGGATACCCCTTTAATTGAAGCGGTGAAACTAATGCGTGCGCACAATGTTAGCGCTATTTTTGTTAAACATCAGCAGCAAATAGTGGGGGTGTGGACTGAAACTGATTGCTTAACGCTTAACTTTTCTGATCAGACTCTTAGACAGGTAATGATTGAGAAAGTGATGTCGAGCCCGGTATTGAGTGTACCCAGTCAGCAATTATTAACCGACACCGCCATGGTGTTTAATAAGCATGGCGTAAGACACTTACTGGTAACCGATGCCAATGATAACCCAAGCGGGGTGATTAGTATTACTGATATTGTGAGTAATCAAGGATTAGAGCATTACCTGCAATTTAGACCGATAAACGAGCAATATAATAAAAATATTAGGGTAGTCCCAAGTTCATTAGCCATCAATGATGCAGTTAACTTAATGCGTGAACACGCCGAGAAAGTTGTTTTAGTATTTAATGAAGATGAAAATATCCATGGCATTATTACCCAGCGAGATTTACTAAAACTCATCACCGAGCAGCATAATCATCTTGTTTGTTGGGATTTGGCGAGCCGTCCTCTGTATAAAATAAGCCCACAAGACAGCCTTTTTGATGCTTACAGGTTGATGTCTGAAAGTAGCATTCGGCATTTAGTGGTGAGCGAAAATAATCAAATTAACGGCGTATTATCACTTGAAAACTTAATTAATGAAATTGAAACCGCTTATTGTTGTGAGCTTGAAAAGGTACTTCAGCAGCGTGATATTGCACTGCAGCACTCACAGCGTAATTTATTTTTAGCCAATAAAATTATCGACTCCTCCCTAGATGGCATCATGATCACCGACTCGAATGGAGTGATTATGCAAGTAAATCCTGCATTTACTCATTTAACCGGCTACAAAGAATATGAGGTGATAGGAAAGCGGCCTAATATGTTGAGTTCAGGACGTCATGATAAAAACTTTTATATAAAAATGTGGGATTCACTGACTAAAACAGGCGTATGGCAGGGGGAAATTCATAACCGTAAAAAATCTGGCGATATTTATATTGAGTGGCTCAGTATTATAGAAATAAAAGAGCCAAGTCATAGTGATGTTACTTATGCCGCTATTTTTAGTGACATAACAGAGCGAAAGAGTGCAGAAGAAAAAGTAGTGCAGCTAGCATATTTTGATGAACTAACCGGTTTACCTAATCGGCGCTTATTTAACGATAGGCTCTCTATGGCCCTAGCCTCTGCTCACAGAGATAAACAAATGCTAGCGGTAATGTTTATTGACCTTGACCGTTTTAAAGAGGTAAATGACAGCTTGGGCCATAACGCCGGTGATACCTTATTAAAATTAGTCTCTGAGCGCATTATTAACACCCTTAATGAGGGGGATACACTGGCACGATTAGGGGGAGATGAGTTTATTGTTTTGTGTGAGGTTGAAAGCGTAGCAGCTGTTATCAGACTTGCAGAGGGTATTTTAAATCACTTAAATACCCCCTTTAAATTGGAAGGGTTTGAAGTGGGTGTTACCGCCTCTATAGGTGCAGCGGTTTATCCAGATGATGGCTTAGACAGTGAAACATTATTAAAGCATGCTGATATTGCCATGTATCGCTCAAAAGATGTGGGGCGTAATTCGTTTCAGTTGTTTCAACCCTCAATGAATGCCCGCTCCCTTGAGCGCTTAGCGATGATGAGCCGCTTTCAACATGCGCTTGAAAATGATGAGTTTGAGCTTCATTTTCAGCCTAAACAGTGTTTAAAAACAGGGGCGATTATGGGGGCTGAAGCACTACTGCGTTGGCAAGACCCTGATTTAGGCACTATTTCGCCAGCGCAGTTTATCCCGCTTGCTGAAGAGTTAGGTTTAGTTGTTCGTCTCGATTTATGGGTTATTAACCAAGCCGGTAAGGAGTTAACTCTTTGGCAAGCACAAGGAATGAACCCCGGACGTTTAGCGATTAATGTATCTGCTTGCCACCTAAGCCAAGGTAAGCTAGCTGATAACATTAAGGCCATGCTTACTCGCTATCAATTACCTGGGAGTTTACTTGAAATAGAGCTGACCGAAAGTAGCTTTATAGGTTCTTTTTCACAGGCAAAAGAACAGTTACAACAGCTTAAAACGTTAGGTGTACATATTGCGCTTGATGATTTTGGCACGGGGTATTCGGCATTAAGCTATTTAACCAAACTGCCCTTTAACACGTTAAAAATTGATGCCAGTTTTATTGCTAAAATTCCTGATGAATACGGCAATAGCCAAATTGTGGCGGCTATTATAGCCATGGCGACAAGTTTAGGGTTAGATGTGGTTGCTGAGGGAGTTGAGCATGCCTCGCAAGAGACACACTTAGCAACAATAGGCTGCAATATTATTCAGGGTTACCATTATTGCTATCCATTAACACGACAGCAATGGATAGCATTTTATAACCAAGCAGCAAAAGGTTATTCTGAGTCTACGCTCACTTCATAAGACGTGAATTTTCGAATATTAATCACACCGGTATCAAAAATTAAGTACTGACCTTTTATACCTTGTAAAATACCGCTAACAACAGGGTTTTTATCAAAGTTAAATGAGCTAATTTTAGTTGGGTATTCACTAACTGGAAAATCAAGGTTTACTACGTCTTCATCAAGTTGTTCAATGGCGGTTGCGCCAAACAGCTCACTCAGCTCTGTAAGCTTTTCGCTTATTTGTGGAATAAGTTCGGCGGCTGCTGCTTTTAAATCAAGCGTGTCGTTTTGTCCTTTAAGCATATTACGCCAATTGGTTTTATCAGCAATAAACTGTGCCAGCGCTACTTCAACTAAGCCCGATTGCAAACGAGTCTGCACTTTAAAAATAGGTAAGGCTTGGGTTGCCCCTTGGTCAATCCAACGGGTAGGAATTTGTGTATGGCGAGTAATACCTACTTTTAATCCTGAGGTATTTGCTAGGTAAACATAATGCGGGATCATGCAATTTTCTTCGCCCCACTCTGGCTCGCGACAGGTGCCTTGGTCGTAATGGCAGGTTTCCGGTTTCATGATACACATATCGCAACTGGCAAGTTTGCGCATACACACAAAGCAGTGCCCTTGAGAATAGCTTTTTTTGGTTTTTTTACCACAGTTAGAGCACAAAATTGTGCCACTAAAAGTAAGAGTCAGCTGTTTGCCAATTAAGGCATTTAAATCAACCAGTTTATCACCTATAGGTAGGTGGTATTGAACCGGGTCTGTTAAGCTCGACTTTAATTTACGCAGTGTACCTTGCATCTTTTCTTGGCCCCAAAGATGTTAAAAAGGGGAGTTTAACATTTTTAGGCTGTATTGGCTTTTTAAGAAGTCTAAATAATTATCATAAGAGAGTGCTTTGGCATACAGGTAGCCTTGAGTACGGTCGGCGTTCATAGTTGTAAGTAGCTGATGAACCTCTTGAGTCTCTACGCCCTCAATCGTGATAGTTAGGCCCAGATTATGTGCCATATCTATGGCTGTTTGCACAATAACCTGATGCGCACGGTTATCAGTTAAATCAAACACGAATGACTTATCTACTTTAAGTTCGCTAAAGTGATAGTTAACCAAGTAGCTAAGCGATGAATAACCAGTGCCAAAGTCGTCCAGTACTACTTTAACGCCCAAAGTAGCAAGCTCATCAACTAAGGTGACTAATGCATCTTGATTTTCGACAAAAGCAGACTCAGTCAGTTCAAACTTTAATAAGTGAGGAGCAACCTGATACTTAATCAAAATATTCTCTACTTTTTCGGTCAAATTAGTAATGGCTAGATTTTTTGCACTTAAATTAATACTAATACTATGATTGCTTATGCCATCGGATGCCAGCTTTGCAATGTCTTTACAGGCTTGTTCAATAACCCAAATTGTTAATTCATTAATAATACCAGTGTGTTCGGCGAGTATAATTAGCTTTTCTATCGAAATGTTTTTAAAGTCAGCATCGGGCCAGCGTAGTAGGGCTTCCGCGCCGTGTATACTGCACTCCTCTAAGCTCACTTGTGGTTGATAATAAAGGGCAAGTTGATCCTCTCTTATCGCTTGCTGTAGCTTGGCTGCAAGAGCAACGTCCATGGTAAGGTTGTCATGCGCAAGTGATGAGCTTACTTTGCTTAGGTTATGTTTAGCGTCGTGTAATGCTAAATAGCCTCGTTTTAACCAAAACTCAAAATCATCACGTTTACCGTAACCACTAATGCCAACACTGTAATTAAGTTGTAAGTCTAGACCTTTAATTTGATATGTTTTTGGTAACTTATTTAAGATCTGTTTGAGTAATTCTTCGAGCGTATGCTGACTCTGGTTTTTAGTGGAAATACAGGCAAATACGCCACTGCCTAAATCAGCAATTTTAGCTGGCTGATTAATACCACTGTTGAGATGAAAAAACTCTCGTTCAAAGCTTAATTGGCATTCAAGTTCGTGAGCAACATGTTTAATTAGCTCATACCCTTGCGAGGACGTAATAATGGTATTTAGAGAGTTAAAATGACGTATTTTCACCAAGCATAAAGTGGTAGAGCGTCGCTGGGCTTTGAGTGCCATAAAGGCATACTTTAGTTTAGCGCTATTAAGTAGCTTAGTTTGCTGGGTATGTGTTGCATGATATAGCGCTTGCTCACGCTGATAACGAATCCGATCAGCAAGTGCCATTGCCATTAGGACAATTTCACACAAAATGGCCATTAAAAAAGCATGGCGTATTGAAAAACTATAGGAAATAACGCCTGTGAGCTCTAGAGGTTGGATAGCTGCGCCAATGATTAGTGGCACCCACGAAAATACGTAGAACTTAGCCCAACGAAAACCGCTTCTTAATTTGTTGTAAATTAAAATGAAGCAGACAATATAGAGCGATCCTAAAATCACAAAAAATATCGGTGCGGCTATATTTTCAGGAATGAAAAAACTCAATGTCCCTAGAACTAGCATCAGTCTTAATAAGCCGATGCTTAATTTATACCGCCAGCAACCGTCTTTATGATAACGTAAAAACAGTGTGCAAAAGGCGAGGGTAAAAAACGCAATGGTGTAGTTGACCACAATGACTTTTTCGTGAATAAATAACTGCCATTCAAGCGGCCATAAATAAAAGCCAAACCCCAGCACGGTGCCCATTAATGCAATAGCGCTAATAATGTAGCCAATGTAAACTAAATATACGCGGTCTTTAATACCAAAATAAAGTAATAGGTTATATAGCGAGGCCATTAATAGTACGCCAGCAAAAATTCCCCAAATGCCTGTTTGTGAGCGAACTAAGTCAACAAATACGGTATGGCGATATAAGTGAATTGGGGTTTTACTGATCCCCACTGTATCTATTTTTATGATTAATTGTTGTTTAGACTGACCATCTAGTTTAAAGCGAATATGGGGCACGCTGTACTTAAATAAAGTAAGACGCGGCTCTTTATCACCAAGCTTATAAGTGTCGAGTAGCTGGTTATTACTATTGAGCCTATATATAGTGAGGTGATCCACCATCGGATTATCAAAATGTGCCACCACATCTTCTTGTTGACTGCTTTTGTTTTCTAAATCAAGGCGTAACCAATAATTTTGCTGTTGAAAACTCCAAGGAATATCGTTAAATTTTTGCTGTATAAACTGCGCTTTATTGCTCATTACTTCTGCGAAGTTTTGTGTTTTACTCTTGTCTATGTAATATGCATGATCAAGATAAACAGGGGTTATTTTATCTATGGTATAGCGAGATGGCATCACAAAGTTTGTTGCCAATGTGCTGATAATAAAAAAGATAAAAATAAGTATTACGACCGCTATCGCATGATAGCGCAAGGTTTTAAATTCCAATATTAACCTGTGCCCTGATTGTTTTTTTATAGTGTAGCAGTAAAAAGCGCAGATAATCTGCGCTTATAAAGTTTAATGAGTAAAACTCAATAATTATTGTTCACGAGCAATTGCACGATAGGCTATATCTGTACGGTATTCCATGCCGTCCCAGCTGATTTCATCAACCAGTTTATAGGCACGTTGTTGCGCTTGTGTAACGGTATTACCTAGTGCCGTTGCACATAATACTCTACCACCGGCAGTTACTACGTTATCGCCATCTTGCTTAGTCCCTGCGTGAAAAACTTTTTCGCCTTCAGGGTAAGTTACTTTCAGGCCACTAATCGCATCGCCTTTCGGGTAGCTATCTGGGTAGCCTTTGGCAGCTAAAACAACACCTACAGCAGCGCGTGAATCAAACTCAATGGTAGTTTTATCAAGCTCTACACGGTTAGCAGCTTCAATCAGCTCAACTAAATCTGATTGCAAACGTAGCATCATAGGTTGTGTTTCAGGGTCGCCAAAACGACAGTTATATTCAATTACTTTTGGTGTGCCGGTGTCATCTATCATTAAGCCTGCATATAAAAAGCCAGTGTACGGGTGGCCTTCGCTAGCCATACCTTCTACCGTAGGGTAAATCACTTCATTCATAATGCGTTGATGAATTTCATCAGTCACTACCGGTGCCGGAGAATAAGCGCCCATACCGCCAGTATTTGGGCCAGCATCGCCATTGTAAGCACGTTTATGATCTTGGCTAGTTGCAAATGGCAGTACGTTTTCACCATCAACCATTACGATAAACGACGCTTCTTCACCTTCTAAAAACTCTTCGATGACAACGCGGCTGCCAGCTTCACCAAAGGCATTACCCGCAAGCATATCGCGAATGGCTTCTTCTGCATCGCGTTCATCCATAGCTACAATCACGCCTTTACCTGCCGCTAAACCATCGGCTTTTATAACAATCGGTGCGCCTTTCTCTTTTAAATAGGCAAGCGCAGGGTCGATTTGTTCAAACGTTTGGTAATCAGCGGTTGGGATAGCATGACGTGCTAAAAAGTCTTTAGTGAACGATTTAGACCCTTCAAGCTGGGCTGCACCTGCTGTTGGGCCAAAAATAGCTAAGCCGTGTTCACGAAACTTATCAACAACACCTAATACTAGCGGCACTTCTGGACCAACAATGGTTAGCTCAACATTATTTTGTTGTGCAAAGCTAAGTAGCCCATCAAGATCTTCAACGTTAATTGCTACGTTCTCAAGTTTTGGCTCAAGGGCTGTGCCCGCATTACCTGGAGCAACATAAACAGTGTTTACTTTTGTATTTTGAGCGGCCTTAAACGCAAGTGCGTGTTCGCGGCCGCCGCTGCCAATGACTAATACATTCATGGCGAATATCCTATTTAAAGCGGTTTTTTAAATTTCAGCGTCATACGGTCGCTTTCACCTATAGCTTTATATTTAGCGGCATCTTGCTCGCCAAGTCTAAGGCTCGGTGGAAGGGTCCATACCCCTTTAGGGTGATCGGCTGTATCAAGAGGGTTTGCATTAATATCGCTTTTTGCTTCAAGTTCAAAACCTGCTTGTTCAGCAAGTGCAATAACCACACTCTGCTTCATATAACCTGATGACTTTTGCATTTCATCGGCTTGCTCTTCGGGTAGGCGATGTTCAACTACGCCTAAAGTGCCGCCAGGTTTAAGTGCTGTATAAAATGACTTAAACGCATTGCTTGCAGCTTTTTTATCTTTACTCATGAACCAATTATGGACATTACGAAAAGTAAGTACCATATCGGCGCTACTTGCAGGAGCAATATCTAAATGAGTAGAAGGAGCAAACTCAGTAAGTTTAACGTCACTAAAGCGTGCATCTTCAGCGATTTTAGCTTTAAAACCAGCAAGAGAACGTTGGTAGTAACCTACCGATGAATCAGCAGGAAAATGCGCGGCATAATAGGTGCCTTGCTCTTTTAATGCTGGCGCTAAAATTTCACTATACCAACCACCGCCAGGCGCAATTTCTACCACAGTCATTGTTGGTTTAAAGCCAAAAAATTCGAGGGTTTCTACAGGATTACGGTATTGGTCGCGTTCACTGCTGCGCTCACTTGCTTTAACTGCATTTGTTAATGCTGAGTCGTGGCCATGGTTGTGTGCCAATGACATTGTTGAGCTTAATGACAGTGTGGCAACCAGTAGAGATTTTAGTGCAAATTTCATCGTCTAATCCTTCACATTATAATTGTTAGTCATGGTTATAGAATAAGCAGAATACGTGAATTTGATGCAAACAAAAAGAGCTAACTGAAGCAGTTAGCTCTTTAAGCGATTAATGGCGGAAATGGCGCATACCCGTAAACACCATTGCCATACCGGCTTCATCAGCGGCGGCAATTACTTCTTCATCGCGCATTGAACCACCCGGTTGAATAACCGCGGTAATACCTGCTGCGGCTGCAGCATCAATGCCATCACGGAATGGGAAAAATGCATCTGATGCCATGACTGAGCCTTTAACTTCAAGGTTTTCATCAGCGGCTTTAATACCGGCAATTTTAGCTGAGTAAACACGGCTCATTTGGCCTGCGCCAACACCAATAGTCATACCGTCGCGGGCATAAACAATGGCGTTTGATTTAACAAATTTAGCCACTTTCCAACAGAACAGTAAGTCTTTAAGTTCTTGCTCAGAAGGCTGGCGCTTAGAAACAACCGTTAAGTCGCCTTGAGTTACCATACCTAAATCACGGTCTTGAATTAGAACGCCGCCATTAACGCGTTTAATGTCATGGCCTGTGCCTTTAGCTGAAAACTCGCCACACTCTAATAAGCGAACATTCTGCTTAGCTGATACTATTTGAGCCGCTTCTGCACTTACGCTTGGTGCGATAATAACTTCAACAAATTGACGTTCAACAATCGCTTGTGCGGTGTTGGCATCAAGCTCTTGGTTAAAAGCAATGATGCCGCCAAACGCTGACGTTGGATCTGTTTTAAAAGCGCGATCGTACGCTTCTAAGATATTGTCGCCAATTGAAACACCACATGGATTAGCATGTTTTACAATAACACACGCAGGTACATCAAATTCTTTAACACACTCAAGTGCGGCATCGGTATCGGCAATATTGTTAAACGATAATGCTTTACCTTGTAGCTGAGTCGCTGTCGCCACAGACGCTTCAGTGATGTCGTTTTCAACATAAAACGCGGCATCTTGATGCGAATTTTCACCGTAACGCATATCTTGCTTTTTAGTGAATTGCATATTAATAGTACGTGGGAACTTAGTATCTTCAGCGGCTTCTTCTGTGTAATCAGGAACCATTTTACCGAAGTAGTTAGCAATCATACCGTCGTATTGCGCTGTGTGCTCATAGGCGGCAATAGCTAAATCAAAGCGGGTTTTGTAGGTGGTTGAGCCGTTATTATTTTGCATTTCGCTGATAACACGGTCGTAGTCGCTTGCGTTAACAACAATCGTCACATCTTTGTGATTTTTAGCTGCTGCACGCACCATGGTTGGGCCACCAATATCGATGTTTTCAATAGCATCTTCAAGGCTGCAGTTTTCTTGAGCGACAGTGTTCGCAAAGGGGTATAAGTTAACTACAACGATGTCGATAGCAGCAATGTTGTTATCTGCCATTACGTCTTCATCTTGACCACGACGAGCAAGGATACCGCCATGAATTTTTGGGTGAAGGGTTTTTACGCGACCATCCATGATCTCAGGGTGACCGGTGTGATCTGATACTTCAGTCACTTTAATAGCATTATCAGCAAGTAGTTTACATGTGCCGCCAGTTGAAAGTATTTCAACACCTTGTGCTTCTAGTGCACGGGCAAATTCAACAATACCGGTTTTGTCTGACACACTCAAAAGTGCGCGACGTATAGGACGATGTGTATCCATTGTAGTTTGATTTCCTCAGTTAATGAGCTAGCTTAGAAGCGCGTATTTTAACTGATTCCGACTCAAAAAACGACTTATAACGACCCATAAAGCGTGAGCATTTTGCAATTTCGTTAATAAATTTTGCATATAAAAAAAGCACCCTAAGGTGCTTTTTAAGAGCGTTTTATAAAACACTCGGTGTATTGAATCAGTAAGCGCGGTAAAGCAATTACGGCATCAATACCTTAGGTATTAGTTCATACCGTATTTTTTAAGCTTTTTACGTAAAGTACCACGGTTGATACCTAGTAAAATTGCCGCACGAGTTTGGTTACCACGTGTGTAAGTCATTACTTCTTCAAGCAATGGCGCTTCTAGCTCAGAAAGAACAAGGTCGTAAACGTCTTGCACATCTTGACCGTTAAGCTGTTTTAAGTAGTGGTGAACAGCTTTTTTTACTGCATCACGCAATGGCTGCGGTTTCTCGTGTGACTGAACATGAGGGTTTGTGATAAATGGAGAAGTCACGTTTTGTTCGAACATTATAAAGTCTCTTTCTTTCTTAGTTAGCTGCTAGTGTTTTAAAGTATTGCTCTAATGCGACGACCTGTTCTTCGGAATTGTCGAGCGCATTAAATACTCGCCTAAACTGACCGTCACTGTCATGGGTTTGCAAATACCAAGATACATGTTTGCGAGCGATTCGTGCTCCCATTGGCTCACCGTAAAACATATGGAGGTTGGTTAAATGCTCCATTAAAATACTGCGCACCTCTGCAATAGCAGGTGGCTGCATATGTTCACCAGTTCGCAAATAGTGGTCTATCTCCCTAAATATCCAAGGGCGACCTTGGGCGGCTCGACCAATCATGATGGCATCTGCACCCGTATAGTCCAAAACCTGCTTTGCTTTTTCAGGTGATGTAATATCACCATTAGCAACCACAGGTATCGACACTGAACGTTTTATATCCCTAATTGTGGCGTACTCAGCATCACCTTTGTACATACATGCGCGCGTGCGCCCATGTACAGCCAGTGATGCAATGCCATAACGTTCAGCTATTCTTGCAATCTCTACACCATTACGGTTGTCCTGATCCCATCCAGTACGGATTTTAAGTGTTACAGGTATATCAACCGCATTAACGACGGCATCAATAATCTCTTCCACGAGTTCTGGAAACTGTAATAAGGCTGAGCCTGCAAGTTTCTTGTTCACTTTTTTTGCTGGGCACCCCATATTGATATCTATGATCTGTGCACCGTTTGCAACATTGAATTGTGCGGCCTGTGCCATAAGCTCAGGGTCTGCTCCTGCAATTTGCACCGCACGTATACCCGACTCACCAGAATGATCCATTCGGTTCATCGACTTTTCGGTTTTCCAAACCTTCGGATTAGACGACAGCATTTCAGACACAGCAAGGCCAGCGCCTAAACGACGACATAACTGTCTAAATGGTCTGTCTGTTATGCCCGCCATAGGCGCGACAATGACATTATTCTCAAGTTGGTATGAACCGATACGCACGATATTCAATAGGCCTCTTTTCAAGGGGCGCTAAGTTTACGGCTTTTTGCGCAAAAATCAAAGGCTATAAATTGAACAAAAGTGACTTTTTTTTGCTCTTTTCGTATTGACATTTGATAACCGTATGACGAAGCGGTTTATTTGTGTGAATTTTGAACGGTCGTTGCTTTTATAATAAAAAATCTTTATTTTTTATTATGTAAAAAAATAGTAAAGCCTGTTAAATACAGGCTCTAGAAACGACTTTTGAGTTAATGCTCTAAATTTTTAAAAACGCACTATTATGCTTTTTTAATGCCACTGACTCGGGTCCAGTCGCCTTCAATGGCAATCTCATCAAGTTCAATAAAGGGCGCATATATATCGGCAACCGATTTTGCTTGCTCTTCTAAAATGCCCGACATGGCAATTTTACCACCTGGTTTTAATAATCCTAAAATCACACTATGAAGCTCACGCAGAGGTTGCGCTAAAATATTTGCCACAACAATATCGGCTGTAAATTCAGGCTGGTTTTCTGGTAGATAAACTTCAAGCTTGTCAGCAACGCCATTACGGTTAGCGTTATCTAAGCTTGCTTCTAGCGCTTGCGGATCAATGTCTATCCCTATCATTCGCTCTGCACCTAGTTTAATTGCTGCAATGCCTAATATGCCTGAACCACAACCAAAATCGACTACCGTTTTGCCGCTTAAGTCTTGGCTTTCAAGCCACTTTAAACACAGCGCGGTGGTGGCGTGCGTGCCAGTACCAAATGCAAGGCCAGGATCAAGTAGCACATTGACTGCGTCAGGGTCTGGAATATCGCGCCAGCTAGGGCAAATCCATAGTTTTTCGCCAAATTGAATAGGGTGGAAGTTATCCATCCATTCACGTTCCCAATCTTTGTCTTCGAGTTGCTCGATTTTGTAAACTAAATTGTCTTTGAGCTCATCATGGCGCTTTAATAACGCAACCACGGCGTTCATATCGTGATTAGCTTCGAACAGACCAATTACTGTGGTATCAGCCCAAAAAACGACAGTGCCAATTTTGGGTTCGTAAATAGGGGTGTCTTTAGCATCAATAAAAGTAACAGAAGCGCTACCAGCTTCCATTAATAAGTCACTAACTGCATCTGCGGTTGCAGCATTGGCATTGATACGGATTTGGATCCAAGCCATGTTTATTTCCTTGAAATAGAAAAAAGGCCGCTACAGCGGCCTTTTGAGTTAACTCATAATGTAACGCTAGATTATTTAGCGTCTAAAAAGCTTTTCAGTAAATCAGAGCGAGAAGGGTGACGTAATTTACGTAGTGCCTTCGCTTCAATTTGACGAATACGCTCACGTGTTACATCAAACTGCTTACCTACTTCTTCCAACGTGTGGTCGGTATTCATATCAATACCAAAACGCATACGCAGTACTTTCGCTTCACGGGCAGTTAAGCCAGCGAGCACATCGTTAGTTGCGCCACGAAGAGACTCCATTGTTGCCGAATCGATAGGCGAATCAATAGTCGTATCTTCAATGAAGTCGCCTAAGTGCGAATCTTCATCATCACCAATCGGTGTTTCCATTGAAATTGGCTCTTTTGCAATCTTAAGTACCTTACGGATTTTATCCTCAGGCATCATCATGCGTTCAGCTAATTCTTCTGGATTTGGCTCACGACCCATTTCTTGTAACATTTGACGTGAAATACGGTTCAATTTATTGATCGTTTCAATCATATGTACTGGAATACGGATCGTTCTTGCTTGGTCAGCAATAGAGCGAGTAATTGCTTGGCGAATCCACCACGTAGCATAAGTAGAGAACTTATAACCACGACGGTATTCAAATTTATCAACTGCTTTCATCAAACCAATATTACCTTCTTGAATTAAATCCAAGAACTGTAAACCACGGTTGGTGTATTTTTTAGCGATTGAAATTACCAGACGTAAGTTCGCTTCTACCATCTCTTTTTTAGCACGGCGCGCTTTCGCTTCACCAATACTCATGCGACGGTTTATATCTTTAATACGTTCAATGCTTAAGCCAGTGCTTTCTTCCATTGAAGAAAGTTTGCTAATACAACGAAGTATTTCAGGCTTCACTTCTTCAAGTTTAGCTGAATGCTTTTCGTTAGCTGCAATTTCAATATCAAGCCATGCTGTGTCAGTTTCGTTGTTTGCAAAGTGCTTAACAAAGGTTTTCTTTGGAAGCTTTGAAACTTGTACTGCATGCTTCATGATAAGACGTTCTTGAACGCGAACTCGGTCCATCATTTCACGCATGTTATTAACCATGCGGTCAAATTGTTTAGGCACAAGTTTAAAGGTTCTGAACAACTCACCAATTTCTAAAATAGCGGCTTGAGATTCTGGATGAGAGCGACCTTTCTTATCGAATGTTTCACGTGCTTTAGTGTATAAATCACGTAAGTTTTCGAAATGGATGCGCGCTTCTTCAGGATCTGGACCTGTATCTACTTCTTCTTCGTCTTCATCATCGCTGTCATCATCATCGTCGCTGTCATCAAGCTGTTTTTCGCTTAATTCAGAACCAATGTTAGTGGCAGCAATTGGTGGTGCTTCGTCTGCATCAGGATCGAAAAAGCCAGAGATAATGTCGCTAAGGCGCATCTCTTCTGCTTCAAACTTATCCCACTGTTCAAGTAGGTAAGTGATCGCTTCTGGGTATTCAGCAACCGAAATCTGTACTTGGTTAATGCCTTCTTCAATACGTTTAGCGATAACAATTTCGCCTTCACGGGTAAGAAGTTCAACAGTACCCATTTCACGCATGTACATGCGAACAGGGTCTGTTGTACGGCCGATTTCTTTTTCTACAGTAGCAAGGGCTGCAGCGGCAGCTTCCGCTGCGTCTTCGTCTGTCGTGGTTTCTTGCATCATTAATTCATCAGCATCAGGCGCGTTTTCGCTAACCTTGATACCCATGTCATTAATCATGCTAATGATATCTTCTACTTGATCTGAGTCGATAATATCTTGTGGAAGGTGATCATTAACTTCTGCAAAAGTTAAGTAACCTTGCTCTTTACCTTTTTGAATCAGAAGTTTTAATTGTGACTGAGGAGTTGGATCCATAGAGATTGTTTCTTCCACTCTGATAAGTTGATACAACAGGCGCCATCATGGAGTTTGCTCAAAGGCTAACCAGAATAATGTGACGCAGTGAATAGCACAGTATAACAGCCTAAATCAAATCTGACTAGCCGTTAGTCGTTTTTAACGCTGTCATTAGCAAATGACATTCTAGTCGTTCATCGCTATTTAAGCCCTGTGTCTTGTCTTTTATTAATAGGGTCTCTAGTCGATAATTTAAACACTGATCTTCAATAAATTTAAAAGTATTTTGAAAAACAGTCTCTAAACGCTCTTCATCTATTTGATGTTGCCATGTCGCCAACTTAGTTAATGGCTCATAGTCATCAGTGTCTCTAAATGATTCGAGAATTTGTGCAGTGGTAATGCCATCTTTTTGTAACGCTTGATGTTGTAGGCGTAATAACAAGCCGATTCCTGCAATATTCATTTGTGCTAAATCAGGCAAGTAGGGCACGCTTTTTGCCAAATTAGGGTGCTGAACTAAAATGCCTATCGCTTGGCGCATCGGTGTAATTTTAAATTTACGTTCAATTGCCTGCTGCTGTTTTGGTGTTTTTAAGTGATTATTGAGTTGCTCACGGGTGCGACCAATTAATCTGCCAAGTTGCTCCAAGATATTTTCTTGATAGAACTCACTTGGGATTTTTTCAATTAATGGCAGTGCTGCACTGAGTAACTTAGCCTTACCGGAATCGAGCGTTAAATCAATTTCTTTACTGAGTTTATTAAACAGCACTTTAGTGAAGTCATCGGCGTTTTCTAGCCGCTGCTCAAAAGCCTCTTTACCTTCTTGTTGAACGAGTGAATCAGGGTCTTCACCATCAGGTAGAAATACAAAATGCAGTGCTTTGCCATCGTTTAAGTAAGGAAGTGCATTTTCCAGTGCACGCCACGCGGCATCTTTACCTGCACGGTCACCGTCGTAGCAACAAATAACTTTGTCAGTGGTTCTAAATAAGGTGTGCATATGCTCGCTGGTTGTCGCTGTGCCGAGTGCGGCAACTGCGTATTCTATGCCTTGTTCAGCCAGCGCAACAACGTCCATATAACCTTCTACTATGAGTACATGATCGAGTTTTTTATGTGCTTGTTTTGCTTCATAAAGGCCGTAAAGTTCAAAGCCTTTGTGGAATATTCGTGTTTCAGGAGAGTTTAAATATTTTGGCCCCTGATCTGCTTGCATTACACGGCCACCAAAAGCAATGACGCGACCGCGTTTATCACGAATAGGAAACATTAAACGATCACGGAAAAAATCGAATTGCTTACCTGGCGTTTTTTCAGATGCGAGCTTTAGCTCAACTAATTGCTCTTTTTGTTCTTGATTACGTCCAAGCTGTTGGCAGAGGCCTTCCCATTCGCTGGGCGCATAGCCCATCATAAACTTTTTAACTGTTGCGCCGCTTAAGCCGCGACCTTTTACATAGTCTATTACTGTTTCAGAATTACTATGATGTTTTAACTGGTGTTGATAAAAACGCGCTGCATGGAGCATTAAATCGTAGTCAGAACGTTTTTGTGCTGCGGTGCGTTCTGGGCCATTACTACTTCCTTGTTCGCGAGGAACATCTAGGTTAAGTAAACTGGCTAGCTCTTCAATTGCATCAACAAACTCAAGTTTGTCATATTCCATAACAAAAGAAATAGCATTGCCGTTAGCGCCACAGCCAAAGCAATGATAAAACTGTTTATCTTGCGATACAGTAAACGAAGGCGATTTTTCATTGTGAAAAGGACAGCAAGCTTGATAGTCTTTGCCTGCTTTTTTCAACCCTACCTTTGAGTCAATCAGATCGACAATATCGGTTCGTGCCAATAAATCATCGATAAAGTTGCGTGGGATCTTTCCAGCCATTGTTTAAAGTACAGCCCTAAGGTAAATATAAAAGTGTTAAAAGCGAATTATAATACGCAGAGATTGGAACACAAATGCATATTTTTTTGAAGTGCTCTAAACGAAGAAACCGAGCTCAAGGCTCGGTTTACTTCAATCATACTTAATGTATGTGGGAGTATTAGGCAGTTAATCGTTGCTTAATTAAACCTGAGATTTTGCCCATATCGGCACGACCTTCGGCTTTGCTTTTGATTATACCCATTACTTTACCCATGTCTTGCATACCTGCTGCGTTAGTATCAGCAATAGCCGCGTCAATGAGAGCAATAATTTCTTCTTCACTCAATTGTTGAGGTAAAAAAGCTTCAAGTGCTGTAATTTCATTGGCTTCAATATCAGCTAAATCATCACGCCCAGCATCTTTATACTGAGTGTAAGAGTCGCGACGTTGTTTAACAAGCTTCACTATAACGGAGGTAATACCTGCGTCGTCTAGTGTTATTTGCTCGTCAATTTCACGTTGCTTGATTGCAGCAAGTACCATACGAATAGGGTTAAGACGTTGTTTGTCTTTGGCTCTCATCGCATCTTTTTGCGCATCTTTTAGCGTTATTAAAAGGCTCATTTATACAAGACCTAATATATTAGTATAATTTAACGCGACGAGCGTTATCACGAGAAAGTTTTTTCATGTGACGTTTAACAGCAGCTGCTTTTTTACGCTTACGCTCAGCTGTTGGTTTTTCATAGTGCTCGCGACGACGAACTTCTGAAAGGATACCTGCTTTTTCACATGAACGCTTGAAGCGACGAAGTGCTACGTCAAACGGTTCGTTCTCTCTTACTTTAATTACTGGCATTAAAAATTCACCTACCTAAATTATGAGCGTTGCTCAAGTTGATCAAACATTGATCAAGTGGTTCAAAAATGGTGCGGTATTGTAATCCGAAGCAACACCACATGTAAAGGATAATATTAACAGAAACGCATCAGCTAAAACAGTGTTAATTTATATGCCGTTGGTACAGCCGACAAAAAACCTGGCCCGCCTTTTTTTCTTTAATTAACAACCAGTTATTTGGTGCTTTAAACGAGGTTAGCTCAGTTTCTACTTCAACATATATCAATGCTTCGGGGTCGAGCCATTGATTATTTTCCAATAAATCACAGCATGATTGAGCTAAATTTTTGCGAAATGGTGGGTCAATAAAAACCAAATTAAATGTGTCACTGGTGTTTTTTCTCTCTAAAAACGTCAGTGTATTAGTATTAACGACTTGCGCGTTTTGTGCATCAAGCGTCGCAATGTTTTGCTCTAATTGTTTTGCTGCTTGTGAATCAAGCTCTATAAATGTGGTGTGTTTTGCAAAACGCGACAATGCTTCAAATCCCAATCCACCGGAACCGGCAAAGCAATCGAGAGTGTGCGCATCGCGGGTATCGTGCATCAACCAATTAAACACTGTTTCTTTAATTCGGTCGGTTGTGGGACGCAGACCTTGAACATCTTTTACTGGCAGTTTTCGACCGCGAAATTGGCCGCTAATGATTCTAATAACCCCATCAGCTGATTTATGAGTGGTGTTATTTTGTGTGGTTTTTTTTCTCATTTAACTCACTAAAAATTGGTATCTATGATCTAGCTCAGATAATATTGCAATCATATCACGGCGTGTCATTTTTCAACTGCGCTAAAAGTGTTACTATTATGCACCCTCGAGGATAACGTGTTGCTAAAAGCAATTATTTAGGCTTAAAAGCACGCTATCATTATCGTTAGTTTATCAGATTTTTATAAGTGGTTATTAGCAAGTATGGCAAAAAAAAGTAAATTCATGTCGTGGCTCGGTTTTGGCAAGTCAGATAAAAAACAAGCAGAAGCTGATAAACAACAAGCATTAGCAAAAGAGCAGGCAGAAAAAGCCGAGCAAGAACGTTTAGCTGCAGAGCAAGCCGAAAAAGCCGAACAACAGCGTATAGCAGCTGAAGCTGAAGCCGAACGTTTAGAACAAGCCCGAATTGCAGCTGAACAAGCTGAAGCAGAACGTTTAGCGCAAGAGCAAGCTGAAAAAGCCGAACAACAAATAGCTGCCGAAAAAGCAGAGACAGAGCGTTTAGAGCAAGAAAAACAGGCGCAAGCACAACGCGCTGCGGCAGCAGAAAAACAAGCGATTGAACAAGCTAACGCCGAGCTATTAGCTAAACAACAGGCAGATGCCGAGCAGCAAAGACAAGAGCAAGCTAAGCGTTTGGCTGAACAAGAAGCGCAAATGTTGTTACAGCAAGAGCGTATAGCAGCTGAAAAAGCAGAAGCTGAACGTTTAGAGCAAGAGACACAGGCGCAAGCTCAACGCGCTGCGGCAGCAGAAAAACAAGCGATTGAACACGCTAATACAGAGCTATTAGCTAAACAACAGGCGGATGCAGAGCAGCAAAGACAAGAGCAAGCTAAACGTTTAGCTGAACAAGAAGCGAAAATGTTGTTAGAGCAAGAACGTATCGCGGCTGAACAAGCTGAAAATGAACGTTTAGAGCAACAGCGTATTGCAGCAGAGCAAGCTGAGAATGAGCGCTTAGAACAACAGCGTATTGCAGCAGAGCAAGCTGAGAATGAGCGTTTAGAGCAACAGCGCATTGCAGCAGAGCAAGCTGAAAATGAACGTTTAGAGCAACAGCGTATTGCAGCAGAGCAAGCTGAGAATGAGCGTTTAGAGCAACAGCGCATTGCAGCAGAGCAAGCTGAAAATGAACGTTTAGAGCAACAGCGTATTGCAGCAGAGCAAGCTGAAAATGAGCGTCTAGAACAACAGCGTATTGCAGCAGAGCAAGCTGAGAATGAGCGCTTAGAACAACAGCGTATTGCAGCAGAGCAAGCTGAGAATGAACGTTTAGAGCAACAGCGTATTGCAGCAGAGCAAGCAGAGAATGAACGTTTAGAGCAACAGCGTATTGCAGCAGAGCAAGCTGAAAATGAGCGCTTAGAACAACAGCGTATTGCAGCAGAGCAAGCAGAGAATGAACGTTTAGAGCAACAGCGTATTGCAGCTGAAGAAGAGGCTGAGCGTCTAGAGCAACAGCGACTGACCGCAGAGCTTGCAGAGGAAGAAGCAAAGAAAGCGGAAAAACCTAAAAAAGAAGGCTTTTTCTCTCGTCTCAAAAAAGGCTTACTTAAAACTCGAGTTAATATTGGCTCTGGTTTTTCGTCAATTTTTAGCGGTAAAAAAATTGACGACGAGTTATTTGAAGAGCTAGAGACTCAGTTACTTACTGCTGATCTCGGTGTTGATACCACCATGAAGCTCATTGATAATTTAACTGATGCAGCCGATCGCAAGCAACTTAAAGATGGTGATGCGCTTTATGAGCTTATGAAACAAGAAATGGCAACTATGCTAAAAACAGCAGAGCAGCCTTTAGAAATACCAGCAGATAAAAAACCTTTTGTTATTTTAATGGTAGGGGTAAACGGCGTAGGTAAAACCACCACCATTGGTAAAATGGCCAAGCAATTCCAAAATCAAGGTAAGTCGGTCATGCTTGCTGCCGGTGATACTTTTAGAGCTGCAGCGGTAGAGCAGCTTCAAGTATGGGGTGAACGTAACAGCATACCGGTAATAGCTCAACATACAGGTGCTGATAGTGCATCGGTAGTATTTGATGCTTTTCAAGCTGCAAAAGCACGTAATGTCGATGTGTTAATTGCTGATACAGCAGGGCGCTTGCAAAATAAAGATAACTTAATGCAAGAGCTTGAAAAAATAGCTCGTGTAATGAAAAAAGTAGACCCTGATGCACCTCATGAAGTGATGCTGACTATTGATGCTGGTACAGGCCAAAATGCAATTAGCCAAGTAAATTTATTTAATCAATGTGTAGGTTTAACCGGTATCACATTATCAAAGCTTGATGGTACTGCTAAAGGTGGGGTTATTTTTGCCGTTGCCGATAAGTTTAATATTCCTATTCGTTACATTGGCGTAGGTGAAAGTATTGATGATTTACGTACCTTCAAGAGCGATGACTTTATTGACGCGCTATTTAGTCAAGATGAGGACGACGCTTAATTTACCAAAAGGGAGCCTGCTCCCTTTTTAATTGCGAGGAATACCATTTTATTTAGAGCCTAAGGCTAACAATAAATTGGCAATAATAAAAAATGATAAATTTTCAGCAAGTAAGTAAAACCTATGCCGGTGGACACCGCGCGCTTGAAAAAGTGAACTTTCATATAAAGCCTGGCGAATTGGCCTTTCTAACTGGCCACAGTGGGGCTGGTAAAAGTACACTATTAAAGCTTATTAGCTTAATGGAACGTCCTTCTGCAGGAAACGTGTTTATTAATGGCGTGGATTTAAATAAATTAAATTCCCGTCAAATTCCGTATGCACGTCGCGACATTGGTATTATTTTTCAAAATCATCGATTATTAGAGCGATACACGGTATTTGATAACGTTGCTTTGCCCTTAATTATTGAAGGGACTCACCACAAGCAAATTGCCAAACGTGTGCATGGAGCGCTTGATAAAGTGGGTTTGTTAGATAAAGTGCGCTGTCACCCTTCTACACTTTCTGGTGGTGAACAACAACGAGTAGGGATTGCACGAGCCATCGTCAATTCGCCACCTATATTGCTAGCCGATGAACCTACCGGTAACTTAGACCCTGAATTATCAATGGAAATATTACGCCTGTTTGAAGACTTTAATAAACATGGCACCACGGTTTTAATTGCCACTCATGATTTGGGCTTAGTGTCACGGATGAAGTACCGCAGTTTAACGCTTCATGATGGACGAATGAGCCAAGATCCACTGGCTGAGGGGGTATTATGAGTTTACTGTTCAAAAGCCGTCAAAATAGTAATGATAAACAAAAAAAGTCAGTATTCTCTGGCGGTTACTTTTTTATTATTAATATTTTTCGCCAAGGTGTGTACAGTCTAGGAGAAATGTGGCGCACGCCATTGGCTTCAATGATGACCATTGCAGTACTCGGTTTGAGTTTAACGTTGCCTGCAACACTATATTTAGTGGTAAAAAATGTGCAGCAAGTGAGTAGTGGTTTTGAGCAAGCCAGCGAAATATCCTTGTTTGTAAAAGAAAATATGAGCGAGCAAGAAACGCAAACCTTAGTTAAACGTTTAGCGCTATATCCCGAAATACAAACTGTGACTTTTATTTCTCGCACTGAGGCTTTGGATGAGTTCAAAGAAATGTCTGGCTTTGGTCAGGCTTTAGAGTATTTAGATACCAACCCGTTACCGAATGTAGTTTTAGTCACACCAACACAACGACATAGCCAACCTAATGCAGCTAAGCAATTGCTTAAAAAACTTGAAGCCGAACGCGAAGTTGACTTTGGTAAGCTTGATATTGCTTGGCTTGAGCGCCTAAATGCATTACTAAGTTTGTTAAAAGAGAGTGTAATTACTATTGCGCTATTATTACTTACCTCAGTGACGCTTATTATAGGCAATACAATTCGTTTATCTATTATGGATAAAAAAGAAGAAATACAGGTAATGAAGCTAGTAGGGGCAACCAATACCTTTATACACGCTCCCTTTTTATGGACTGGCATTTGGTATGGCGTGATTGGCGGATTGTTTGCCTTTATTTGTGTAGCATTAATGATGTGGTGGCTATCTGCTGCAGTAAGCAGTGTTGCAGGGGTGTATCAAACCAGTTTTACGCTAATAGGGCTTAGTCTTAATGAGTTTGGCGCGTTGGTATTACTTGCTACTAGTTTAGGTTTTATTGGTTCTTACTTATCGGTTAATCGTTACATCTCAGAAATAGAACCTGATAAGGTTTAGGGCCCTAATATAATTCTTAAAACTGTCATGTTTTGAGTTTAAAATAATAAAAAAGCCAAAGCAAAAAGGTTATTTTTGTTTTGGCTAAATCAATTCATAGGTTATTCAGTCGCCTAGCGTAGACTGACTTAACACTAAAAAAACCACTTGATTTATGATTCAAAAAAGTTTTAAATTCAAGTTAGCACTCTTACTAAAAGAGTGCTAAGATGGTTTCAAATGTTTATCACCGAGGTGAAAAATGAGTAAAGATTTATACGCAATGGCACTTACAGTTGGGCAACAAAGCGCAAGTATGGACGGCTACCTTCAAGCTGTTAGTACTATTCCTATGCTTAAAGTTGAGCAAGAGCAGGAACTTGCAAAAAGACTTCAGGAAGAAGGCGATCTTAGTGCTGCAAAGCAACTCATTATGTCGCATTTGCGCTTTGTAGCGCACATAGCTAAAAGCTACTCGGGTTACGGGTTACCTCAAGCTGATTTAATTCAAGAAGGTAACATCGGACTGATGAAAGCAGTAAAACGTTTTGACCCATCAGTGGGTGTACGTTTGGTTTCATTTGCCGTTCATTGGATTAAAGCCGAAATTCATGAGTTTGTGCTTAAAAACTGGCGTATCGTTAAAGTAGCGACGACCAAAGCACAACGTAAATTGTTTTTTAACTTACGTAAAAATAAAAAGCGTTTAGGTTGGTTTAACCAAGCTGAAGTGAGCACAGTAGCTAGCGAGCTAGGTGTGAGTGAAAAAGAAGTACGTGAAATGGAATCGCGTATGAGCGGCCAAGACATGGGCTTTGATTTAACTGGCGACGATAATGATGACGCGCCAACAAGTACTTACTCACCGGTACAGTACTTAACCGATGGTTCTGCTGATTTAGCTGACGACATTGAACAGCAACAATGGCAAGAACAGTCACATACGCGTTTATTTAGCGCTTTGAAAACTCTCGATGAGCGTTCTCAAGATATTGTTAGTGCTCGTTGGCTGTCAGACGATAAAGCAACACTGCAAGAGCTGGCTGAAAAATACAGCGTATCAGCAGAGCGTGTTCGCCAGCTGGAAAAAACAGCAATGAAAAAATTACAAAGCGCGATGAGTTAATCGCACTAAAAACTGATTAAGCCCTGCATGAAAATGCGGGGCTTTTTTTTAACTAAAAAAGCTAACTAAAAAGGTTAATAGAAAGTATCGTTTTTCTTGTTCTGCTTACCTCTAGTCACATCTATGTATCTTTTAATTAAATATACGCTCTTTAAAATTAATGAATAAGTTTGGTTTTAATTTAAATACATGATTTTAGTTTGTTTTTAATTTGGGTATATGAAAATATTCGCGCACCTGAGCGACTTATCGCTCAAATCGTAGCCTAAATTAAGTCATTTAATTGCTGGTTTGTTGCCTTTCAATTTCATTTAACGCGAGTATTTACACTCAATATGAACTCATATTCACTAAAGAAAAAAATCTTGCTATCGGTCGTTCTTGCCCTAGCCGTTATTATTGTATTGCTGTCGTGGAATAGCTATACCTCTCAAAAAGCGTTACTGCTAAAAAGCAGCATTGATAACGTAAGCCAATCTGGTAAGCAACAGGCTACGAGTATTGAAGATTGGCTAGCTAGTCGTCAGCAGATAATTAAATCGGTTGCGAATAAGGTTGAGGGCAACACGCTCAGCGCACTTCAGCAAGCAGCATTTTCAGGTGGCTTTCAGTTAACTTACTTTGGAGATAGTAGCGGAAAAATGACTGACTCTGATCCCAGTATTGATCGCACCGGCTACGATCCGCGCACTCGTCCATGGTATAAACAAGCACTGCTTCAAAGTAGCACCGTAATTACCAAACCTTATTTAGATACCGCGTTTAATCAGTTGGTTGTTTCTATTGCTAAAACCACGCAAAGCGGTGTGGTTGCGGGGGATTTATCGATTGAGGCCTTGGTTGATAGCGTCAATACAATGTCTTTGCCTGCAGATGGGTACGCCATTATGATGCATAAAGATGGCACTGTGATTGCCTACAAAGACGCTAGAAAAGTAATGGCAGATATTACGCGTATTGACTCGAAAATAAATCATCAATTAATTTTATCTAACAGTCAAAACGGTGAATTTACTCCTGTTTACTTTGAGAGTGAAGGCCGAGAGAAGCTAGTTTGGGGTGAAAACATTAACAATACAGATTGGCAGTTGTTGTTTGTATTGGATAAACAAACTTTAGAGGCTCCGCTTATTAGTTTATTGCTGACCCAATTAGTGCTGGTTGCAGTAGCACTTTTACTGAGTGTGTTGGCTATTTCATGGTTATTGGGTGTATTGCTCGCTCCTTTGAGCCGAGTGTCGCAAGCTTTATCAACAATTGCAGATGGTAACGGTGATTTAACCCAGCGTATAACTGTTGATACGCAAGATGAAGTTGGGGTTCTGGCTGATAGTTTTAATCGTTTTGTTAGTAGCCAACATGAACTGATCAGTCATATTCGTCAATTAGCTACTGACTTAGACTTTGATGCAGAGAAAAGCTTGATCACCAACCAAAGCAGTGTCAGTGAGTTGCAGCGTCAGCAACAAGAAGTGGCTATGGTTGCTACCGCGGTCACAGAAATGGCGAGTGCAACCCATGAAATTGCCGCTAATGCAGAAAACACCGCAACCGCATCGCAACAATCGGCACAAAGTAGCCGTGAAGGTAAGCTGTTAGTTGATAAAACCAGAAACACGATTAATTCACTCGCGGGCGAAATAGACCAAACTACCACAGTTATTGGTGAATTAAGTTTGCATGCTCAGGCTATATCGAGCATTTTAACTACCATTCAAGAAATTGCTGAGCAAACAAATCTCTTAGCACTTAATGCTGCAATAGAGGCCGCCCGTGCGGGAGAGCAGGGGCGTGGTTTTGCAGTGGTTGCCGATGAAGTGCGCGTGTTATCAAGAAGAACACAAAACTCTACAGCCGAAATTTATACCACTATAGAAACCTTACAAAACACCACTAAAAAAGCAGTGAGCTTGATGGACAGCAGTAAGGGCTATGCCAACAATAGTGTGGATGATGTAAATGCTGCTGCACACGCACTAGAAGAAATTACTTTGGCGGTAAATGAGATTTCTGATATGGCGGGTCAAATAGCGGTTGCAGCAGAAGAGCAAACGCAAGTGACCAATGAAATTACTAGAAATACGGTTGCTATTAAAGATGTAACCGATGAAATAACTACCTCAGCTACCGCGCATTTAAGCCAAGCCGAAGTATTAAAAGACAGAGCTACAGATCTAAATGCCAAGGTAGCGACATTTGTTTTATAAATACCATACTTATAATTGAGTTAAATTAACTGTTGGAGTAAGGCGTTCGCTTACTCCATCAGTTTAATGAAATGGCTTGTTGTTGGGCTATTTGTACATACTTACGTTCTACCAGCTGTGATACTGGTACCAGTTCAAATCCTTGCTCGATTAATTGCGGCAAAGCTTGGCGTAAAAAATCGATAGTTTCGGGGTAGGGGTGTGCTATTGCAATGGCAAACTGATATTTAGTTGCTTTTGACTTTAGCTCTTCTAGCCTAAATTGTAGCTGCTCAGGGGTAGTTATATTATCTAAAAATACATGCCGACCAATATTTTCTACCCCCAAAAAGTTAGCTGCATTTTGCGCCTGGCTTAATTCGGTTGTTCGGCTATCGAGAAAATACAACTGACGCTTTTTAAGTACTTCCATGGTCCACTTCATTGCTTGGCTTTGCTGAGTGAGTGCAGAACCCATATGATTATTAACCCCTTTAACTTGTGGCAAACTCGCCAGTGCATTACCGAGTGTTTGTTGAAGTTGTGCTTTATCCATATTTAAAGTAAGCGCCCCAGGGCCTAGCTTTTTGCCATTTAAAGCTTGCATAGGCACATGCAACAGGAGCTCTTTATTTGACTGACTAGCAAGGGTTGCAAATATTTGAGAATAGGGGGTGTGAGGCAAAATTGAATAAGACAATTGCCCAGGTAAACTTAGGAATTCTAGGTCACGTTGATGATAACCTATGTCATCGATCACTATGGCTATTTGTTTGGCTTTAACACCATGGGGTGTAGCAAATAGGATTAAAAAAAGCCCAGCTAACACCATTAAATTTATAATTTTCACGTTTTATAATTTTTATTATCTTTAAATAGTTTACCGTTTTTATTGCATGCTAAGTAGCTGTTTTGCTTTTACTAACTGGATATCGGCTAATTCTTCAGCGTTAAAAACGGTGTTTTGTTCTAATTGTTCATTTTTTATTATAACGGCTTTATTTGTTTGTGGAAGTGTTGTTTGATTAATCGCCACATTTGGAGTTACGCCAATCCCTTCAATAGACTCTCCCAGTGGCGTAAAGTAACGTGCGGTGGTTAGTTTTAAGGCGGTATCGCCGTCGCCTAATGGAATAAGTGATTGCACTGTTCCTTTACCAAACGACTGACTCCCTACTATTTTTGCACGTAGATTTTCTTTTAACGCTGCAGCCAGTATTTCTGCTGCTGAGGCTGAATTTTCATTAATCAGGACAACAATCGGAGCACCTTTCAAAATATCGCCGCGTTTAGCGTAAAAAGATTGGTTCGAATCATAAAAGCGCCCTTTGGTCGTTACAATTAAGCCATCTTGAAGAAACAGGTCTGCTACCGCAACTGCACTCTTTAAAGTGCCTCCCGGGTTATCTCGTAAATCAATAATTAGGCCTTTTAATGAATGGCCATAATGGTTTTGCATGGCGGCTATTTGCAAGGCAACTTCATGCAAAGTGTGATTAGAAAAGTTATTAATAGCGATATAACCGCTACCTGAGTCAAGTAGTTGCTTGGTTACACTCGTTAGCTTAATTTGTTTTCTACTTAGATTAAATATTAGCGGTGTTTGAGTGTTATTACGGGTAATACTTAGCTGTACTTTACCGTTAGCGCTGTCTTTGATGTATTGTGCAACTAAATCAATCGGACTGTTTTCTACATAGTGCTGATTAACGGCAGTAATTATATCGCCTGAGCGAAGTCCTGCTTGTTTGGCTGGTGAATTATTAATCACTTTAACAATCGTGGTGCGTTGCTCGATGCTTTTTACTTCTATACCTAGGCCGGTATAGCGACCATTCGTGTTATTAAATAATGCATTTAGCTCATTTTTATCTAAATACTTAGAGTAGGCGTCGAGCTTAGAGTATAAGCGTTCAAATTGAGACGAGTTGTATTCAATATACTCACTGTTTTGCAGTGCTAAATCATCAACGTAGTAGGTGTGAATATTAAACAGTATTTCATTTATTTTTTGGCTTTCTAAGTCTTTAACCGAGCTTGCATAGGCAGTATTTATAAAGCCAAAAAACACTAATAAAACAAATAAGATAAAACAAAAGCAGGGGGCTCGCTTTTTCACAGAAGTTTTTTGTTGGCAAATGTGTGTGTTTATCATAACTGCCTCTAACAGGATGCAGCTATTTTGATATTAAATACGCCTGCACCATTTTATGGGATTAACAGCACGCCCTTTATGACGTATTTCAAAGTATAGACCAGAATCGGCTTGTCCACCGCTTTGCCCAACTAATGCAACACTTTCACCTTCTCTGACCATATCACCCACGTCTTTTAGCAAGGTTTGTGCGTGTCCGTATAAGCTCATAAAACCTTGACCATGGTCAAGTACGATTACCCAGCCATAGCCTTTTAACCAGTCGGCAAATACTACTTGGCCATTATCAATGCTATTAACTGAAGTCCCTTCAGATGCAGAAATTAATACACCTTTCCAGTTTATTCCGCCGTGCTTACGTTGACCAAACCTATGCGCTAATTTTCCTTTGCTCGGCCAGTTTAATTTTCCTTTATTACGATTTAAGCCAAGTAGTTCAATTTTTGTGACTTTTTCTTCTTCTTCAAGTTCTTTTATTGTGGCGATCAGAGTTTGTTCGTTTTCTTCTAAATAGCTAATGGAATTTTTGGTTTTATTTAACTGCTTTTTTAGGTTTTGTAAGCTTGCTTGGCGCTCATTTTTAGCCCCAAGAAGTGCTGCTTGTCGTCTTTTTTGTTCTTCAAATAAAGCAACGAGCCTCTCTTTTGTTTTCGCAAGCTCAGCTTGATTTTTTGCAATCTCAACTTGCAGTGCTTTAAGATCATCAAGTTGCTTTATACGAGCTTTATTCAGGTAGTTATAGTAGCTAAGTGTGCGTTCAAATTTGGCGGTATCTTCTTGGTTAAGTAGCATTTTTGAATAGTCATCGCTACCTGCCATATAAGCACTTTTTAACTGTGCTGCTAAAATACGTTGAAATTGGGCTTGTTGTTTTTCAAGCTTTGCCGCGCGTTGTTGTTGCTCTGCTTGCTGTTGTTGTGTTTTTTTAACGGATTGCTCAGCCATATTAAGTGCTTTAGCGTTTTTCGCTATAGCGAGCTCATGTGTTTTTAGTTTTTGCTGCTGTTTAGCTATTTCTTTTTGCTGTTGTTGAAACTCAGCTTGGCTTTGCTCTAAAGCAACTTGTACTTGGGATAGGTCTTTTTTGGTACGATCTTCATTAGCCACTGCAACGCCAGTGGCTAATGAGTTTAGTACACATATACACGCAATGATGCGGCATGCGCTTTTATTCATAAATTATTTCAACACCATAATTGGCGAACCTGTCATTTCTGCAGGTTGTTCCAAACCCATTAAATGCAGCATAGTAGGTGCAACATCGCTCAAGGCTTTACCGGTATGCGCTTGTGCGTCACGACCTACATAAATAAAGGGTACTGGCTCGCTAGTATGTGCTGTGTGCGCTTGGCCTGTTTTAAGGTTTGCCATTTGCTCTGCATTACCATGATCAGCAGTTATTAGTGCTTCTCCACCATATTCTTTAAGGGCATCAACTACACGACCAATACAGCTATCTACTGCTTCACAGGCTTTAACTGCCGCTTCAAATACACCTGAGTGGCCGACCATATCGCCATTAGGGTAGTTACAAATAATGGCATCATACTTTCCACTTTTTATTGCTGCAACGAGTTTATCGGTAAGCATTTGTGAGTTCATTTCTGGCTGTAAATCATACGTTGCTACTTGAGGAGATGGGATCAGCTCGCGAGTTTCGCCGTCAAACTCATTTTCGCGTCCGCCACTAAAGAAAAAGGTAACGTGGGCATATTTTTCAGTTTCAGATATACGTAGCTGAGTTTTACCTTGTTTTTCAAACCATTCGCCAAGTACGTTATTAAGCGGCGTTGGGCCAAAAGCCACTGGCGCATCAATATCAGCAGCGTACTCAGTCATCATCACAAAGGCACTAAGCTCGGGCGATTTTTTCTTATTAAAGCCGTCAAAATCAGGTTCGACAAAGGCGCGAGTGATTTCGCGTGCGCGGTCTGCTCTAAAGTTGGCAAATATAATGGTGTCGCCATCATTTACTTTTACTGATTCGCTACCTTTTGGGGTAATAGTACTTGCTGCTACAAATTCGTCATTTTCATCGCGCTCATAAGCCGCGTTAAGTGCGTTTACGCCATCTTCATAATCAAAGTCGCTTTCACCTAGGGTGATTAAATTATACGCTTTTTCAACACGGTTCCAGCGGTTGTCTCTGTCCATGGCATAGTAACGACCAATTAATGAGGCTAAACGGCCACATTTAAGTTCGCTAAACAAGGCTTCAATACGCTCAATTGATGCTTTAGCGCTGCGTGGGGGAGTATCTCTGCCATCTAAAAAGGCATGAAAGTACACCTCTTTAGCGCCGCGTTTTGCAGCCAATTGTATACTCGCCACAATATGATCTTCGTGACTATGAACGCCACCAGGGCTTAGCAGTCCCATAATATGAACGGCTTTGTTGGCATGAACAGCTTTATCAATGTTTTCAACCAGTGCAGGGGTTGTATCAAATTCGCCATCATCAATGGCTTTTGTGATGCGAGTAAAATCTTGATACACAATACGACCAGCACCTAAATTAACGTGGCCAACCTCAGAATTACCCATTTGACCAACAGGAAGACCCACATCTAAACCCGAAGCTGAGATTAATGTATGAGGGCGAGTTGCCCAAAGCTCATCTAATACAGGGGTATTAGCAGCTAAAATGGCATTGCTTTGCTCATCTTCTCTGTATCCCCAGCCATCTAAAATCATTAATACCAGTGGTTTTTTATGCTCTGTCATAGTCACTCCTGAATAATTAGCGTTGCTAAAATACACGCTAACATTAATGCCAACATGCCAAGCTTAAGCATACCGTGTTTTATAGCTAGGATCAGCAATGAAAAGAAGATATTAAAAATTTTCAATGAGCTCACTCTCTCAATTGAATATTTTAAAGGGTTAGGTTATTTTTCAGTTAAAAGAGCACTACATTGTGGCTTTCACGCGTGCTTAAACTCGCATTTTTAGCTGATTTGGGTATACTTGCGCGGCTAATCCCTATTTTATTCAAGTATTGAATAGGCTTGTGGGGTAAGTTAAGCCTATGTGTAGGTAAAACTCAGAGTAGCCTAGCAGTGCTCTAAATTGACTTATTGATGAGTGACTGCTCATTGTGTAAGTACAATAAATATGAATTAAATACCTAAAACACCTTGTTTTAGCATGTAACTTTATAGTGGAAGTCGAATGGATCAATATATTGAATTTGTCTCAAATCATCCAATTCTAAGCCTAGCTTGGGTTGCGATTGCGTTTCTTATTGTTAGTGGCGCAATAAAAAGTAAATTTTCAGCAATTCGTCAGATCAACCCTCAGCAGTTAACGTTACTTATTAACCGCGAAGACGGTCAGGTTGTTGATATGCGCGGGCAAAAAGAGTTTAAAACAGGTCATATTGCCGGTGCTGTGCATTTAAACCCAGAAAAAGCTAAAGAATCTGATTTCTCAACCCTTGAAAAGTATAAGAGCAAACCCATTATAGTGGTATGTGCTGCAGGCATGACTGCCTCAGGTGTTGCAACCGCAATGCATAAAGCAGGCTATGAACAGGTTTATGTTTTATCTGGCGGTATGGGTGCGTGGCAATCAGCAAGTCTGCCAACAACAAGCGGTCGCTAATATCTCTTAGCTAAACCGATTAAGGATTAATTATGAGTAACGTTGTTTTATACACCAAAGGATATTGTCCTTTTTGTCATCGCGCATTAGCGCTGTTAGACAGCAAAGGTGTAGAATACACAAACATTGATATTGGCGTTCAGCCAGAGCTTCGCGATGAAATGATCGCCAAAGCCGGTGGCGCAAGCACGGTTCCACAAATTTTTATCAACGATGAACACATCGGTGGCTGTGACGACATGATGGCACTAGAAGCACAAGGTCACCTTGACGCTAAGCTGAGTGCTTAATTTAATTAATTATAATAAATAACAGGTTAGGAATAACAATGAACGAACAAAATCAAAATGCAGCAGCAGAAGCTGATGCAGGCGCACAGTTTACTATTCAACGTATTTACACTAAAGATGTGTCGTTTGAAACGCCAAATTCACCAGCTATTTTTCAAAAAGAGTGGGCTCCAGAAGTAAAATTAGATTTAGATACACGCTCTAATAAGCTTGATGAAGGTGTTTACGAAGTTGTTTTAGCGTTAACTGTAACAGCATCTATCGGTGAAGAAACTGCGTTTTTGTGTGAAATTCAACAAGCAGGTATTTTTACTATTGCTGAAGTTGAAGAGATGCAATTAGCACACATGTTAGGTGCATTCTGTCCTAACGTGTTATTCCCATATGCACGTGAAGCGGTATCGAACTTAGTAAACCGTGGTACGTTTCCACAACTTAATCTTGCGCCAGTTAACTTTGACGCATTATTTGCACAGTACATGCAGCAACGCACAGCGCAAGCTGAGCAGGCTTCAGCAGACGCATAATTTATGAATACAGCAACATCAGCTGTTACTGTTTTAGGGGCGGGGTCATATGGCACCGCCCTTGCTATTTGTTTAGCCCGAAATGGTCACAAAGTGACTTTATGGGGGCGCAATAGCCAAGACGTTGCGACGCTTGCAGCTGAGCGAAAAAATCAACGTTACTTACCTGATATTCCTTTTCCTGACACCTTAATTCTTGAAGCCGATTTACAGCATGCAACAGCAGCTAGCGATATTGTTTTAGTTGTTGTGCCAAGTCATGCGTTTGCTGACACGTTAAAGCAAATTAAACCGGCTTTGCGCTCTGATGCAAAAATAGCGTGGGCTACTAAAGGGCTTGAGCCAAATACTGGGCGTTTATTGCAAGAAGTGGCAGTGCAAGAACTCGGTGAAGAAGTACCATTAGCAGTGCTTTCGGGGCCAACTTTTGCCAAAGAAATGGCTAAGGGCTCACCAACCGCTATTTCGGTGTCATCAACGTCATCAGCATTTGCGAAACAAATTGCCGATTTATTACATTGCGGTCGCTCGTTTAGAGTGTACAACAATGACGACTTTATTGGCATACAGCTTGGTGGTGCGGTTAAAAACGTAATTGCTATTGGTGCAGGGATTTCTGATGGTGTTGGCTTTGGTGCAAATGCACGTACCGCGCTTATTACCCGTGGTTTAGCAGAGTTATCGCGTTTGGGTTGTGCCCTAGGTGCAAAGCCAGAGACCTTTATGGGGATGGCTGGGTTAGGCGATTTAATTCTAACCTGTACCGATAATCAGTCGCGCAATCGCCGTTTTGGTTTAGCCTTAGGTAAAGGTGAAAGTGTTGATGATGCGATTGCATCAATCGGCCAAGTAGTTGAGGGATTTAGAAATACCAAAGAAGTGTATTTACTCGCGCAGCGTGCTGGTGTTGAAATGCCAATCACTGAGCAAATATACAAAGTACTTTATGAAAATAAAGACATGAAAGCAGCTGCTATGGCCTTATTAGGTCGTGAACAGAAATCAGAATAAAACGAACTGCTAGGTTTTAGGTGACAGGTATTTTGTTTACCTAAAACCTAAAACCTAAAACCTAAAACCTAAAACCTAAAACCTAAAACCTAAAACCTAAAACCTAAAACCTTATTGGGCGTTTGGAAAACCAAGCTGGCGCCAAGATTCATACACAAACACAGCGACCGCATTAGATAGATTCATACTGCGGCTATCGGCTTGCATAGGAATACGCACGCGTTGCTCGTTTGGCAGTGCTTGAATCATGTCATCAGGTAAGCCTCGGGTTTCTGGGCCGAATACTAAGCAATCACCCGCTTCATACTGTGCTTGGTGATGAAACTGACTACCTTTAGTGGTGCACGCATACACTTTTTTAGGCTGGCACTTTTCTAAGTAAGCTTCAAATGAAGCATGACGTTGCACATGACTAAATTCGTGATAATCAAGGCCAGCGCGTTTTACACGTTTGTCATCCCACTCAAACCCTAACGGTTCAATTAAATGCAGTGCATAGCCTGTATTGGCACATAAACGAATGATATTCCCGGTGTTAGGCGGAATTTCAGGTTGGTATAAAACAATATCCAGCACAATAAGCCCTATAAAATCTTTAATTTGACGGGCTCAGTATACACGAACAATGAATAAAAAATGATATACTGAAAACATTAAATACAGCATAAAACGGAAAGATACGTGCATAATCGCAGTTATGAATTTTGGGTCAAGGCCTCTAGCATCGTGACCATGGTCATGGTTAGCCTAATGATTGCGACCAAAGCATGGGCGTGGCTGGCGTCGGGTTCGGCGTCAATGCTTGGCTCATTAACCGACTCATTAATGGATATCACAGCGACACTAATGAGCTTTTTGGTTTTATCGTATGCACTGCGTCCTGCTGACGATGACCACCGATTTGGTCACGGTAAAGCGGAGGCGCTTGCAGGGTTAGGGCAAGCTGCCTTTATTGCAGGCTCGGGTTGTTTATTGGCGTTTCACGGTATTGAGCGACTCATTAACCCCGTAGAGCTGACACATTCATTATTAGGTGTTTGGGTAAGCATTTTTGCCATAGTGTGTACATTAGTGATTGTATTTGTGCAAAATAAAGTCGTGAAGCATACAGAATCAATCGCTATAAAAGCCGATTCTGTGCACTACAAAGGCGATTTAATTTTAAATGCAGCGGTGCTACTTGCCATTTTACTTGCTTATTATGGGGTGCTGTATGCTGACCCTTTGTTTGCGATAGGTGTGGCAGGGTATTTACTTTATAACAGCTGGGATATAGCAACAGAGAGTGCCTCACACTTAATGGATAAAGAGCTGCCCGATGAAGAAAAGCAAAGCATTTTTGAGATAGCGCGTAACCATGATGACGTTTATGGGGTGCACGGTATTCGCACTCGACAAGGCGGTAAAGTTAAGTTTATTCAGCTGCATTTAGAGCTTGATGACAATTTACCACTTATTCGTGCCCATAAAGTAGCAGATGAAGTAGAAGCCATGATAAGTGCTCGTTTTGAATCTGAGGTAGATATACTCATTCACCTCGATCCGCTTTCTGTTTTAGTGAATTCTAAAACTGCTCAAGAAGTAACAGACTCACAAAACTGATAAAAATTAGTTAATAGCGGCTTTCGAATTTCGTCACGTTCAAAAAGTAGCTCGTGTTTTGCATCTTCAAAACTCTCGATTTTTGCATGAGCATGCCTTTTTGCAAAACTATACTGCGCTTTGTTATTAACCACTGTATCGCTAGCTGCACTTGCTATAAACAATGGAATTGGTACGTTTAGATTATCAATCGACTTTAAGAATGATATCGTAGCTGCGAGCCAGCCAAACGTAACGCCACCTAATTGTATGTTAGGTTCTAATTGATAGGCTTGCCTAAAGTAGGTGTAACGCTCCTCGCTGCTAGTAAGTACGTTTTCTGTAAATGGGATTGGGTTGTAGTTGCCTTGTCCAAATGCATAGCAAGAGTGTAAACCAAGCCAAGTGGCTAAGTTAACAATAAATTGCGTTGGTATTTTTGGTACGTCTTTTGTAAAAATATCAAACATAGGCGCAGACAAAAACACACCTTTATAGCTGTTTTCAAAATTAGCTAAATAATCAACTGCTATCGCGCTACCCATTGAATGAGCCAGCATGATTTTTTTACCTTGCCAATGCTTTGAAACTATTTGCTGATCAAAGTTATTAAGGTCATTGCTGTAGTTATTATAATGTTTTACAAAGCCTTTATGCTTATTTTTAAGATGCCTGTAAGAGCGCCCCTGACCTTGGTGATCCATAATAAACACAGCAAAATTATTACAGTATAGCTCCCATATCAGTTCTTTATACTTTTCTAGGCCCTCAACACGCCCCGTACTTATCACTACTGCAGTGGTAGCATTGTTAGGGATTGCGTATGCGTAAAATAACTTTCCTGCAGGTGTATCTAAGTAGCTTTTAGTTAAATGTGAAGTATAAAAAACACTAATGGCCTCTTGATTACTCTCAAGCTGGGCTTCTGAACTATAAAACATGCTTTACTCTTTGATTAACGGCAAGGTTATATTAGCACACAAGCCACCTTGTTCTTTATTCGATAAGACTAAATTTCCGCCATGCGCTATTACCGCATTTTTTGCAATGGCTAACCCTAACCCCGTACCCCCGCTGATGCGGTCCCGGGCATCTGATTGCCTAAAAAACGGTTCACACAACTTATCAAGTTGCGCTTTAGGTACGCCTGGACCATCATCACATATTTGTATGTATATGGTATCACTGTGTTTTAAGCTGATACTAATAGTATGTTGTGCATATTTAATGGCGTTGCGCAGAATGTTCTCTAAGGCACTGGCAATCAACATTTCGTCGCACTCTATATTTACTTCAACATTACCGTATACAACTAGGGTTTTATTGTGCTGTTTTGCTTCAAACTGAGCATCGTTAATCACATGGTCAACAATCACTTGCAGTGACTGTGTTTGCAGCGATAAAGGTTGGCTATTAGCTTCTAAGCGCGATACTTGCAATACATCGGCTATCATTTTATCTAATTGATTAGCTTCTTTTTCAATACGCAGTAAATACGATTGGCTTGCTTCACTTGCTTGCATTTGTGCCAACCCCGTAGCCATTTTTAAACGGGTTAGCGGAGAGCGTAATTCATGGGATATATCGGCTAATAAGCGCTTTTGAGCGCTAAGTAGCTGCTCAAGTTGATCAGCCATACGGTTAAAGTCGCGCCCTAAAACTCCAAGTTCATCTTTTCGCTGACTATTTATCGCCGCGCGCGCACTTAAATCGCCGTTTGAGAGCTTGATTGCTGCTTGTTTTAAGCTATTTATAGGGGCAATTAAGTTACGACTAAATAAAAAACTTAATGTAAGTGAGGCGATAATTGCAATGGAAATTTTTAACCAAACGGGTAATAATCTTAAGCGAATAAAGAGTGGTCGCTGCTGATTGATATCGATTTCATATAACTCAAATTCCCCTTCAGGAACCCGAATGCGTACAGGGCCAAAAGCTTGGTAATATTCAGTAAAAATAACCTGTGGCGACATGCCCTTACTAAAGTTAAGTAAGCTTAAATCAATATTGTTCTCAACATTTTTACTGATCAACACTTCATCGCTATTTTGCGAATTTAAATAAAGTAACTTACGTTTAGTTAAACGCGGATGAGTAATAATGTCATTAATTGAGCGCTTGTGTTTATGTGCGCTACGCTCGATACCTCGTGCCAAATATTCTAGGTTTTTTTGCATCGGCCCTTGTAGTGGATCATGGCTAATGGCGTTTATTAGTGAAATATTACTTAAGAAAAAGAGCGCTGTAAAAGTGCCTATAATCGTCAGCCAAAACCACGTAAAGACCTTAAAAAATAAATAATACCGTGGGTGGCGAAGCCAACTAAAACGCAGAGGTTTATTCTCCTTGGATGAAGACATAACCCGTTCCCCTCATTGTTTTAATTTTATCGCCCTCAATATGCTCGGCTATTTTTTTACGAATATTACTCACATGCATATCTATAGAACGGTCGAAAGATGCTAAGCGTCTGCCTAATACATCTTCGCTTATTTGCTCTTTGCTAATTACATCTGGCGCGTGTTTTATCAATAAAGCGAGTATTTCGTATTCGGTGCCCGTTAATGTGAGGGGAGTGTTATTAATACTGGCCTCTCGCGCAGCAAAATTAATAGTAATACCATTTAAAGAGAGCTTTTTATTAGTGTTATTGCTTACACTATTTATATGTTCAATGCGGCGAGTAATTGCTTTTACGCGGGCAAGGAGTTCTCTGTGATTAAACGGCTTTGGTATGTAGTCGTCAGCGCCGAGCTCTAAACCAAAAATACGGTCAAAGTCTTCTCCTTTAGCGGTCAACATAATCACTGGTGTTAATTTACTTTGCCTGAGTTGCTTCAGCACTTCAAAGCCATCTATAGAGGGCAGCATAACGTCTAGTAATATAAGCGCGTAATCGTTTTGCAAGGCAAGCTCTAAGCCTTGTTGACCATCATGTGAGGTTTGAACGCTAAAGCCCTGTGCACTTAGGTATTCGCTTAATAATTCGCATAAACCGGTATCATCATCAATCATTAATAGTTTCATATATAAAGCCTTACGCGCTGTTTATGGTTTTATTTTACGCGTTTAATGTATCAATAGTTAGTCTTTACATAACCTTTACACTGCTTTGCGTTACTTTGCATTGAGCCGGTTATAGTGAACACACTGGTTAGCAGCCAACAACCAACCCAATATAAAGGTGATGATTATGACTAAAGTAAACACGCTATCAAAATTAGTACTTATATGTGGCTTAACAGCTGCAACGCTCAGTGCGGGCAGCGCATTCGCAAAAGGCGATGGCTATAAACAAGAACACTCTCAAGCGCGCTTTTTACTCTCTGAGCGAGCAGCAGATAAGCTGGCACTTACGCAAGATCAACAAACACAACTAAAAGCGATTTTTACAGCGCAAAAAACGCAAATTAAAGCGCTAAGAAGCCAAGACAAAGACGTGCGCAAGGCACAGCGTCAAGCCTATAAAGCACAAATGGATGCATTATTGTCAGCGCCAAATTTTGACGAAAATGCAGCGAAAGAGTTATTAACCGCACGCCAAGATAAGAAACAGCAATTGGGGTTAATTAAATTAAAAACCCAGCATCAAGTAATGCAATTGCTTAACGCTGAGCAAAAAGAAAAGTTAGCTAAAATACAGCAGCGAATGAATAAAAAACACCGTAAACATAGAGCATAACGTTTTAACACAAAGCAAAAAGCCAGCTAAATGCTGGCTTTTTTATATTACACGAGTGATTATTTAAAAAAGTCATCTTCATTTTTTGCCATCATTGCTTCAATGTCTTCAATCATGTCTTGATTGAATTCATCGGCAGAGGTGATGGGTGCTGAAATTTTATTATTTTCAAACGACCACTCACCTAAGTCAATAAGTTGGCAACGCTTTGAACAAAAAGGGCGGTGCGGACTTTGTGCTGACCATTCTACTTTTATTTTGCAGGTTGGGCAGTTAACCATAGTTGGCATAATTTACTCTCAAATTGATATAGGCTTAGCCGCTCAATTTATCGTTAAGCAACTAAGCACTTTATTTAAAAACTAGTAACACGGTTTATCTCAGCCAGAGAGGTAACGCCCTCTGCTGCTTTTCGAAGACCTGATAAGCGTATGTTATTAAACCCTGCTTTAAGTGATACTTCGGCAATTTCTAGTGAGTTACCCCCACGCATAATAATTTGTGCAATTTCTGGAGTAACTTTCATAACTTCGTAAATACCAACACGGCCTTTGAAGCCATCTGTACAGTTTTCACAGCCTTTAGGGGCATATAAAACCATATCCTGTATTTGCTGTTCACTAAAGCCTTGGCGCATAAGTTCTTCAAGGGGTAATTGCTCTGGCGTTTTACATTTAGAGCATAACCTTCGGGCTAAGCGCTGGGCGATTATCAAGCTGATTGAACTGGCCACATTATACGCGGGTACGCCCATATTTAACAAACGGGTAATGGTTTCTGGTGCTGAGTTAGTATGTAATGTAGATAACACTAAGTGACCGGTTTGCGCCGCTTTAATTGATATTTCAGCGGTTTCTAAATCCCGTATTTCACCGACCATTACTACATCGGGATCTTGGCGTAAAAATGCCCGCAAAGCGTTAGCAAATGTCATGTCGGCTTTAGTGTTTATTTGTACTTGGTTAATCCCTTCGAGGTTAATTTCTACCGGATCTTCGGCGGTACTAATATTTCGCTCGGGCTGATTTAGTATATTTAAGCCCGTATACAGGGAGACGGTTTTACCCGAGCCAGTTGGGCCAGTAACTAAAATCATCCCCTGAGGTTGATTTAGTGCATCGAGGTAGAGCTCTTTCTGTTCGGGTTCATAGCCTAAAACATCAATACCTAACATGGCACTTGATGAATCGAGGATACGCATTACAATTTTTTCGCCCCACAAAGTGGGCATAGTACTAACACGAAAATCAATACTTTTACGTTCTGTCACTTTGAGTTTTATACGGCCATCTTGTGGCTTACGTTTTTCAGCGATATCAAGGCGTGACATAACTTTTATACGAGCAGATAGCTTACTGGCTAAGGTATTTGGCGGGCTGGCTACCTCATGCAAAATTCCGTCGATGCGAAAGCGAATACGATATTTATGTTCATAAGGTTCAAAGTGAAGATCCGAAGCGCCTTTTTTTATTGCGTCCATTAAAATTTTATTAATGTAGACAATAATAGGGGCGTCGTCTTTGTCATCGTCTTTTGGCGTATGATCTTTTTGTGGCTCAGAATCTAGTTCAGCAAACTCTTTAAATTCATCCTCACTTAAATTTAAGCTACCTGCAGCATCCAGTAGTTGCTCAATTTTATGGTCAAGCTGTAGGTAGTCAACTACTACCACTTCACACGATAAACCGGTGCTAAATTCAAAGTTTTCAAAAGCGCCGTAATCGGTAGGATCTGAAGCGGCAATATATACTTTTCTGCCTTTTTGTACCAAAGGTAAAATATGATGCTTGCGGATCAGCTTTTCTTTAACTAGCTCGGTAGGAATTTGTGCAACATTAAAATCTTTTAAATCAAAAAAAGGCACCCTAAACAAATCAATACATTGCTCAGCTAAATCGTTGCTATCTATTTTTCCGCATTTAGAAATAAGTTCTGCGGTTGACGCAAAGTCTTGCTGCCTGGCTTTTACGGTATCGGTATCAACCCGGCCGAGGGTAATAAATTTTCTTAGTAACGGTGAGTTAATATTCATTGCGCACCTGATTTAATCCTTCTTTAATCAGCAATTTATCAGAAAAAAGAAAGGAATACATTAATCGTACCAATGCAGCAGATAATTTACCGATAAAAATATCAGTTTATTGCGCTGTGATTGGGTCAGTCACTCTATATTGTAGACTTTGCTTGCTGTAAATAATAATTATGTAGCTTAAGTAAGTCTTGTTTTACATCGTTTAAATCGCGGTTATTATTTAAAATATCATCCGCTTTTTGTTGTTTATGCTCACGAGACATCTGTGCGTCAATTATTTGTTTTGCTTGTTCAGAGCTTATATTGTCACGTTTTGTGGTGCGGGTAATTTGTATTTCTACTGGTACATCAATCAGCAAGGTGCGATTACAGTAGCGATCAAGCCCATTTTCAAATAATAACGGGGCAACTAAAACCACATAGTCGCTTTGCGCGTTTTTTAAGTCAGTGAGTAGTTTAGTGCGTATTAAAGGGTGCAGCAGCGCATTGAGCCATGTTTTTTGTTCAGGATTACTAAAAATCCGCGCTCGTAGTTCGCCACGGTTTAATGCGCCATGTTCATCGAGTATGTCAGTGCCAAAATGCTCAACAATAGCTTTTAGACCATCAGTGCCAGGTTCAACTACTTGGCGAGCTATAATATCAGCATCAACAATAGTAATGCCTAGTTCTGCCAACATATCGCTAACTGCGGTTTTACCACAGCCAATCCCGCCGGTTAGGCCCAGCACCCAGTTATTTTTATGGTTTTGTGTATTACTCATAATTAGTAACCAATAAAATTAAAATAGCTGTTTTGTAGTTGTGTCCCCCACAGCATAGTGATCCAACCGGCTATTGCTAAATAAGGGCCAAAAGGAATAGGGGTTGCTTTGTCTTTACCTTGAATACTCAGTAGGGCAATGCCTATTACTGCGCCTACCACGCTTGAGAGTAAAATAATGGTCAATAACGATTGCCAACCTAGCAGTGCGCCAAATACAGCCAGTAATTTAAAGTCGCCATAACCCATACCTTCTTTGCCAGTAATTAGCTTAAACAGCCAAAACACACTCCACAAGCTTAAATAACCACATGCTGCACCAATAATGGCATCGCTAGGGGCTATGGTATAACTCATAACTGAGGCGATTAACGCCAGCCATAAAAGCGGCAAAGTAAGCTGATCCGGCAGCAACATGTGATCAATATCAATAAAAGTCAGTGCTACCAATGCCCAAGTCACTACAATGTACAATAAAGCCTGCTCAGTTGCGCCAAAAGTGTAAGCAACAACTAGGCTTAAAGTAGCGGTAATGGCTTCAACGGTTGGGTAACGCACTGAGATTGGGTTATCACAAGTTGCGCATTTACCTTTTAAAAATAACCAACTGAATATAGGAATGTTTTGCCATGGTTTAATGGCTGCTTTGCACTTAGGACAACATGAGTTGGGCTTAACTAAATTAAACGTGTCAGTATTTTGTGAAGTGGCCTGTTCAGTCTTTGGGCTGGTTAGTTCATCGGCTAATAATAAGCGACATTCCGTTTGCCATTCTTTTTGCATCATTAGTGGCAAGCGATATATCACTACATTTAAAAAGCTACCTATACATAAACTTACTAGGCCAACCGTGGTCAAGTAAAACCATAGGTTTGCTTGCATCGCGTTGCTGATATCAATAAAAAGACTTTGCATTTATTTTACCTAAAACTAAATTCTGCTTTGATAATACAGTGGTTTTACATAAGTGCAAAGTTAGGGTTTAGGATGTTAGGTTCGAGCGACGGGCAACGGGTTGCGGGGAACCACCGCTTTTTAATTGTTCTGAAGGCGGGGCTTTATGTCGCGCAAGGTTATTATTCACAAAGAGGTTAAGAGACGCTTCGCTTTTAAAGGTAGTTAAGGTTACGGGCGGCGAGCTGCGGGCCTCGAACCTCACACCTCGACCCTAAAATCTGTCTAAATAACCGAACCTAGTTGGAATATAGGTAAGTACATGGCCACAATTAAGCCGCCAACTAATACACCGAGTACTGCCATGATTAATGGCTCCAGTAAGCTAGATAGGCCATCTACCGCGTCATCTACTTCTTGCTCGTAAATAGTGGCGACTTTAGCGAGCATGCCATCAAGCGATCCTGATTCTTCACCAATGGCGACCATTTGTATTACCATATCGGGGAATATTTTAGAGTTACGCATCGCCCAATTCATTTGATTACCTGAGCTCACCTCGGCTTTTATTTCTAAAATAGCATAACGGTAAACTGCATTACCTGATGCACCGGCAGCAGAGTCTAGCGCATCTACCAGCGGTACACCCGCAGCAAAGGTGGTCGATAAAGTCCGCGCATAACGTGCCACAGCGGCTTTATTAAGTATCATGCCAATAACCGGGAGTTTAAGTATGGCGCGGTCGGTAGCATCTCTGAGCGCTAAGCTTCTGAGTGCGGCTTCTTTGTATATGTAGCCAAATGCCATAACGGCAATCAGTATCATCCACCAATACGCTTGCATAAATTCAGAAATGCCAATTACAAATAAAGTAAAAGCGGGGAGCTCAGCGCCAAAGCCAGCAAAAATATCTTGGAATTGCGGCACTACAAAAATCAATAAGATAGAAGTTACAATTCCAGCAATCACTAAAACTGATATTGGATAAAACATGGCTTTTTTAATTTTTGATTTCAGCGCTTCTGATTTTTCTTTATAAAGGGCAACGCGGTCAAATATTTTATCTAAAGCGCCCGATTGCTCACCAGAGGCCACTAAATCGCAATATAAATCATCAAAATAGCGAGGGTACTTTCTAAGTGCGTTAGAAAGCGGCAACCCAGCTTTTACTTCATCGCCAATAGCACTCATGAGCTTACTCACGCTCTTATTAGTGGAGCCTGAAGCTATCATCTCTATGGATTGAATCAGCGGTACACCCGCCATCAGCATGGTGGCTATTTGCCTTGTCACTAAAGCAATATCTTTTGGGGTTATTTTTTGTACGCTTTTTATGCCGAAGAGTGGCTTCGCTTTACGCTTTACTTTAGAGGGGGTAATGCCTTGTTTGCGTAATTGTGCTTTGACTAGTGCAATGCTAGATCCCGTAAGCTCGCCCTCAAGCTTCTTGCCTCGAGCGCTTACACCTACCCACTGAAAGGTATCAAGGCTTTTAACTTCTTGTTTAGTTGCCATATAAAACTCACTTGAATTAAACGGGGGTTAAATTACGCAATTAGTAAAAATTTATATAAAAAAAGCGCCCCACAGAGCGCTTATTAAAAGTTAAATACCGATCACAATTATGTTGATGGTGTTGTAGCAGTTTGAGGACAGCTTTTTGGTGCCAGTGAAGCATCAGCTGCACCCGTTGTGGCGCACGTCCAACCGCCATTTTCGCGTGTCCATTTTATTTTAGCATCTTTAACTTGCGTTGGCGCATTCAGAATTGCACACTCAATACCCGTAGCATCTGTTGTAATAGTACAATTGGATGTAGGGCTATTTAGGCCAGCAAGTTCATTTGTTGGCGTTTCACCATTGTTAGTAGCAATTTCAAAACCTGTTCTACCAGCTGATATTTCCGCTAGTCCAGCTGTTAGTTTAGATGAAGCTTGATAATCAGAATAAGCAGGCAGTGCTACTGCTGCTAAAATACCGATGATTGCTACTACAATCATTAATTCAATTAGGGTGAAACCCTTTTGGTTTTGTTGTGTAATTGTTTGCATGTTTCCTCTCCTAAAGGATAATGTTGTGGTAAGCCAAACGGGTATAAGTTTATAAACTGTAACTTATATTGTTCACTTAACCTGTTACTACAAAAATAAAATCATTTTGCCAAATTTAGTGCTGTGTTTAAGCGGTAAAAATTTTCCGCGAAGACACGCACTTTATGGCGGTTATTCGTTAATTTGTCCCTTACTTGAGCATAAACCTAACTATTAAAAGTTAGTTATAACCCGCGTAAGTTACAAGCTAATTATAAAAATAAACCCTATCGCTTATTTTTATTCTATCCCTTATAAATGCTTTTTCAGTCTTTTTAACTAATTGAAAATTTAAAACTAGTCAATATGAATGAGTCTAACACTGTTTATTGCGCTTTTGTATGTAAAAACACTATAAAAAACGCATTAATTTAATAACTTGTTAAAATGGTCCTTTTGAATTATTTAATGCCCTTTTTTAAAAGCTGTCAATCAATTAGCGCAAGAATATATAAATAAAATTTTACATTGTTTACTCAAATCGCATCGATAAATCGATTGATTGTAAATTTTTTGTAAGCGCGCCACTTGAGATAAAGTCCACACCTGCTTGCGAGTAGGCTTTTAGTGTTTCTAGGGTCATATTGCCTGATACTTCTAACTTAGCGCGCTTATTTGTAATGCTAACTGCTTGGCGTATTTGCTCTGGATTAAAGTTATCTAACATTATGATGTCGGCGCCAGCGTTAATGGCTTGCTCTAGCTCATCAAACGATTCAACCTCAACCTCTATAGGTTTATCGGCATGATTTAGCTTAGCTTGAACTACTGCGTTATTAATTCCTCCACAAGCCGCTATGTGGTTTTCTTTAATTAAAAACGCATCAAACAAACCAATTCGGTGGTTTGCACCGCCACCACACTTAACTGCGTATTTTTGCAATGCTCTTAGCCCAGGTATGGTTTTACGAGTATCGAGTAGTTGCGTGCTAGTACCACTTAGCTCTTTTACATAATGCGCTGTGGTGGTGGCTGTGCCAGAAAGCGTTTGTACAAAATTAAGTGCAGTTCGCTCGGCCGTTAAAATAGCGCGAGCAGAACCGGAGGCGGTAAATAGGGTGCTATTGGCACTAACAAAGTCGCCATCGTTAACGCATATGTTTACAACCACACTTGGGTCGACTTGTTTGAACACTTCAATGATTAGATCTTTACCACAAAAAATGCAGTCTTCACGAGTGATCACTTTCGCATTAGCTTGCTCTGCTTGAGGAATAAGCTGTGCGGTAATATCGCCTTGTTCTGCGCTTTGGTTATTTAGGTCTTCATCCAGTGCTAAGGTAACAAGTTGGCTAATTAGGGTATGCGAAATAGACATGAAAAAGCTCATAGTAGATAATAAATTAACTAAATTTTACTCTGTTTAATTACTAATTAGAAGCAGCTAACAACTAAACTAAAAATTAACGCGTTAATCATATTTTATCGTTTAGTATTACGCTATCTTTATGGGATTAAATCTATTAGCATCTTGATATACATCAATTTTGGTTGATTAACCTGAGCTCTAGATAATAAATCTATCTCAAGCTGCTATTTTGAGCAAATACTGTGTTGAATATATTTACAATAGTGTTTTAAATTTTTCGGCAACGGGCAACGGGCAACGGGCAACGGGCAACGGGCAACGGGCAACGG